>NZ_AZRM01000029.1 GCF_002895605.1 Petrotoga miotherma DSM 10691 | reverse complement strand
ACCAGAAATACAAACAGAAAATCGTATGGTTCGTTGTTGGTTGTATGAGAATAAGGGAGATAAATAAAACAAGAGTCGTACAAATAAAAAGGGGGATTTAAAAAACATGGAATATCATGTGGCAAAGACTGGCTCTGATCAAGCTTTAGGAACTAAACAAGATCCTTTTTTAACGATAAATAAAGCCGCTTCTGTTGCTATGGCTGGAGATAAAGTTATAGTTCACGAAGGGGTATATCGTGAATGGGTAAAACCTAAAAACAAAGGATTAAGCAATAAAAGAAGAATTACCTATCAAGCAGTTGAAGGAGAAAAGGTAATTATTAAAGGATCTGAAAGGATCCAAGATTGGCAAAAGGTTGAAGGAAATATTTGGAAATGTGAATTACCAAACTCTTTTTTTGGTGACTTTAATCCGTACAAAGAAGAAATATTTGGTGATTGGCTTGTTACGACTGATCAGAAGAGACATTTAGGAGATGTTTATCTAAACGGTATGTCGTTTTACGAAGCTAACAGTTTTGAAGATTTAAAAGATCCTAAGGTTAGAACAGAGACAGTAGACCATTGGACACAAAAAAAGGTTCCGGTTTTAAATCCAGAGCAAACAAAGTATGTTTGGTATGCGGAAGTAGATGATCAAAAAACAACTATATACGCAAACTTCCATGGTGCGAACCCAAATGAAGAATTAGTAGAGATCAATGTACGCAGATCCTGTTTTTATCCAGATCAAATTGGGAGAGATTATATAACCGTGAAAGGTTTTGAAATGGCTCATGCTGCAACACCATGGGTTCCGCCAACAGCAGATCAACCTGGATTAATTGGAGCAAATTGGAGTAAAGGTTGGATAATTGAAAACAATATTATTCATGATTCAAAATGTAGTGCAATAAGTATAGGAAAGGAAGGTTCGACCGGACATCTATATCATTCAACTCGTAAAGACAAAACTGGGCATCAATACCAATTAGAATCTGTTTTTAGTGCTGAACATATCGGATGGAGTAAAGAAAGTATTGGGTCACATATTATTCGGAACAATACAATTTATGATTGTGGTCAAAATGCGATTGTAGGTCATTTAGGATGTGTTTTTAGTGAAATCTACAATAACCACATTTATAGAATTGCTATAAAAAGAGAATTTTGGGGACATGAGATTGCAGGTATCAAATTACATGCAGCCATAGATGTTCAGATTTATCATAATCGCATACATGATTGTTCTTTAGGGTTATGGCTGGATTGGCAAGCACAAGGAACAAGGGTAAGTAAAAACTTATTTTACAAAAATAATCGTGATTTATTTGTGGAAGTAAGTCATGGCCCGTATGTTATAGATCACAACATCTTAGCTTCTGAATATGCAATAGATAACATGTCTCAGGGTGGTGCCTACATTAACAATTTAATTGCTGGTAAGATGGAGAAAAGAAAAGTATTAAATCGTTATACTCCATACCATAGACCACATAGTACAACGGTTGCAGGGTATGCCTGTGTTTACGGTGGTGATGATCGTTTCTACAACAATATCTTTATTGGGAAAGATGAATTGGAAGGTGTTGGGACATCACATTATATGAATCATACAACATCATTAGAAGAGTACTTGAAGAAGGTGGATGAAAAAGGTTGGGATATTAAAATGCTTGAGTTAATAGAACAACCGGTGTATATTAATAACAATGCTTACTTCAATGGAGCAGAACCATTTGAAAGAGAAAAAGAGAAATTAGTGGATAAAAGTTTTGATCCAAGATTTACTGTTATCGAGCAAGGTGAAGAAGTTTATATGTCTTGTGAACTTCCCGATACTTTTGAAAATATTGTAGGCGAAGTATGTTCAACAAATTCTTTAGAAAGAGTTAGGATTGTTGATGCTGATTTTGAACGTCCTGATGGGGGAAATTTAGTCTTAGACACAGACTTTTTAGATGAACAAAAACCTGAGAAAAGTTCCTTAGGTCCAATCTCTACTTTGAAAAAAGGTAAGAACTATATCAAAGTTTGGTAATAAAAATCAATACTAAATGTTCCATTTTTTTAGAACTATTGAGAAGGAGCCAGTATACCATGAAAATATCTTTCGGCTTTTATCCACAAGGCAAAATAAAGGCTTTAACCATGAGTTATGATGATGGACAAATTTATGACAGAAGATTGATAAGGATCTTCAATAAGTACGGAATCAAAGGTACCTTCCATTTAAATTCAGGAAAATTAGATTCAGAACCATTTTTAAACTCTTCCGAAATAAGGGATCTCTTTGAGGGTAATGAAGTTGCTATACATACATTAAATCACCCTTATCTCACAAGAGTACCAAAGGAATCAATAATTGAGGAAATTATGGAGGATAGGGAAAGATTAGAGTCTTTAGTAAACTATCCAATAAGGGGTATGTCATATCCTTATGGGGATTACGGTGAAGAACTTTTAGAATTACTTCCATATTTGGGAATTGAATATTCAAGAACTGTTAATTCTCATGGTAACTTTTCTCTACCTACACATTTTTTAAGGTGGAATCCTACTTGTCATCATGATGATAACTTGTTAAAAAAATATGAAGAATTTAAGAAATTAGAATCTAATGAAACTATGCCTTTGTTGTATGTATGGGGGCACAGTTTTGAATTTGAAAGGAATAATAACTGGGATCTGATTGAAGAGTTTTGCAAAAAAATATCGAACGATGAAACAATTTGGTATGAGACAAATGCAGAGATCATGGATTATTTGAAAGCTTTAAAGAATCTAAAATTTAGTGTAAATAAAAAAATAGTTTATAATCCTTCTGCTTTAACAGTATGGATAGGAGTGGATGGTAGTCCAGTGAAGGTAGAAGGCGGCAGATATCTGACTTTATAGTTCGAAATCTAAGTGTCATAGTGGGAATAAGATTTTGATTTTAAAAGAGGTTCAGAAGGTGACGTTTGTAAAGTATGTTTTGGAATATCTCAGGCAGTACTAAATTTGTGGAAAGGAGGAGTGATGAAATGAAGGATTTATTATTTGTAACCTCATTGTTAGGTGTTGGTTTACTGGCTGCTATTCTATTGGGAGGATCAAATCAAACAAATAGTCTAAATGGATTTATAAATCCAGGAGATTATGAGATGGTTTTGAACTTCGAAGAACCGGTTCAAATTGAAAAAGTTGGAGAAGCAGTGTCGATTACAGAAGTAGATGAATTTTCCTTCGAAGGTCAAAAATCCTTAAAGATAGAGAATAGAACCTCAGAATGGGAAAGTGCAGAAATTGATCTAACAAAAGATTGGCAAATTTTTAATTCAGCTAATTTCCAAATTACTACTCATATTTATCAAACTTCTCCTGATCCTCAATTATTTAGGTTAGTAGCTTATATAAAAGATAGTAAAGGGGAGCGCTTTGAAACAATCGCAGAGAAGGTTGTGATGCCAAATTATTGGAAAGAGATAAATGAAGAGTTCAAATTCAGTTTTAATGAACCCGTTGAAAAGTTTTCCTTGAGAATAGTAACTCCTTTGGAAAGTAATTTCACATACTATATAGACAACTTTCAGATTCTGGGAACTAACAAAGTTGAAAGAGCAGGAGTGATCTCTAAGACAAGCTTTGAAGACAAACAGCATAGTTGGGAACCAAGAGGAGATGGAGTCTCTATTTCGCTATCTAATGAAGTATCCCATAGCGGGAAATATTCTTTAGCTGTTGAGGGTAGGAAAAGTAATTGGAATGGCGCACAAATAAATCTTACAAAAACTTTAAAACCTGGAACCAGTTATGATTTCGAAATATATGTGTATCAAGATACCGGGCAAGATCAATTAATCACTCTCACAATGCAAAGAAAATACGCTTCTGATGCTAATACTAACTACGATACGATCTTATGGCAAAAAAAGGTTCCTTCAAATACATGGACACAATTGACAGGTTCTTATACCGTTAAATCTGGAACAGTAGTGGAAGGATTGATCTTTTATGTTGAATCACCAAATCCAACGCTCTCATTTTATTTGGATGATTTTTCAATGACAGATAAATCGATTCCTCTCTATGAACCTGAATGGGAAATTATAGATTTAAAAGATAAATATAAAGACAATTTTGATATAGGAGTTGCTATTCCTTACAAAGTTCTAATTAACCCACTTGAAATGAAGATGGTCGAAAAGCACTTTAACTCTATTACCGCTGAAAACGAAATGAAGCCAGAAAGTATTTTAATGGACTTAGGAAGTTATGATTTTTCAGTTGCCGATGAGTATATTGAATATGCTAAAGAAAAAGGCATAAAAGTTCGTGGACATACGTTAGTCTGGCACAGTCAAACACCTGAGTGGTTCTTTAAAGACGAAGATGGAAATTTAATTTTAAAGAATGAACTTCTTTCAAGAATGGAAACTTATATACACGACGTTGTCGGACATTTCAAAGGAGAAGTATATGCATGGGATGTTGTTAATGAAGCCATTGATCCCAATCAACCAGATGGTTATAGAAGGTCTCTTTGGTATGAAATCATGGGCCCAGAGTATATTGAGTATGCATTCAAATTCGCTCATGAAGCCGATCCAAACGCTAAGCTTTTCTATAACGATTACAATACTTACGAACCAAAAAAGAGAGATTATATATACAACATGGTAAAGGAATTAAAGGCAAAAGGAGTTCCAATTGATGGAATTGGAATGCAAATGCATATTGGAATTGGAACAGATCTCAAACAAGTTGAAGAGGCTATTAAGTTATTTAGTTCTATTCCTGGTATAGAAATTCAAATAACTGAAATTGACATGAGTGTTTATACAGATCAAGGATCCAACTACATGTCTCCACCATACGAAGCCTTAGTAGAGCAAGGGTACAAATACCAAGAACTTTTTGATATTCTCAAAAAATACGATGATGTTATAACCAGTGCAACTTTCTGGGGCCTTAAAGACGACTATTCTTGGAAAAATCAAACCAGAAACGATTGGCCGCTTTTGTTTGATAAAGATTATCAATCAAAATATGCATATTGGGGAATTGTAGAACCAACTGTTTTGCCAATAGTTCCAAAATCCAATGCAATCTCTCAAGGGACCGCTATTCCATATGGTATGTTAGATGATGATTATTTGTTTTCAAAGCCAATATTCATATATGATGAGAATGGTGAAGAAAAGCTTAATGCAAGAATAATATGGAATGAAAACAAATTATTTGTTTATGGTGAGGTCTTTAATGAAACAAGTGATGAAGAAGATGGAGTGGCGATATTCGTTGATCCTAATAATGCCAAGACACCTTACCTACAAGAAGATGATATATGGGTAATTATTCATCCAGATTGGACTGTTAAGAAAAATAAAGAAGATATGGAAGTTGAGTATTTTGTTAGCCCGGGTTATAAAAAGTATTCTTTTGAATGTTCCATAAATCTTTCGGCGAAATTAGAAAAAGGGAAAGAAATTGGATTTGACATAGCAGTAATAGACGGGGAGAACATATATAGTTGGAGTGATAACACAAATCAACAGAAATCGCAAACAATAAATTATGGAGTATTAACCTTGGAAGGTGTATCCGTAGGAACAGCAAAATATGGTACACCGATTATAGATGGAGAAATAGATGAGGTTTGGTTTCAAAGCGAAGAATATATCACCGAAACTATTGTATCGGGTAGCTCAAATAACGCAAAGGCCAACTTTCGAGTACTTTGGGATGAAAATGCCTTGTATGTATTGGCTATTGTTGAAGATCCGGTTCTTAATAAAGAAAATACAAACGCTTGGGAGCAGGATTCATTAGAAATATTCATAGATGAAAATAATAATAAAACAGGTTTTTACGAAAATGATGATGCACAGTATAGAATCAATTACGTAAATACCCCTTCATTTGGTACGGGAGGCTCTGCGGCCAATTTTAAAACTACTACAAAGATTATAGAAAGTGGTTATATAGTAGAAGCTGCAATTTCCTGGAGATTTATTTCCCCAAGTGGAGGAGAAGTCGTTGGATTTGATGTTCAAGTCAACGATGCGGGTGCGACTGGAAGTAGAGTAGGTATAACTACTTGGAATGACCCAACTGGGAATAACTATCAGAGCACTGTGAACTTTGGTAATATTATTTTAGAAAAATAAGTAAAAATTAGTATTTTTTGTTTATTCTTGGTAGCTAGGAGGAAGTTTGAATGTTTCCATATTCAAATGATGTAGATTATCAATGTTGGTTAAATTATCAAAGATTAGAAACTCCAAGTTTATCTGATCAATATAAAGAATATTTAAAAAACATTGTAATAAATATCGACGGATATATAATCGATTCTATTAAAAATGAACTTTATTATAGTATAAAAAAATTTTTTAATATAGAGGCCATCATAACTAACAAGCCTATTAAACGTACTTTTACAATAATTTCGAAATTAGATGGGGGTTCATTTTTCAGTAACACAATAAAAGAAGAAGAATACACCTCATTAAGTGAAGAGGGCTTTTTGATCAAAAAAGTAGAAAATTCTACAAAAAAATTTATATTAATAACAGCGAAATCTGATGAAGGTTTGCTATACGGTACCTACAAATTAATCCAATACATACAAATGGAAAAACCTTTAGATCAGTTAAATCTATTAGAGAAACCTTATATCCCTCTGAGAATTATTAATCACTGGGATAATTTGGATGGAAGCATTGAAAGAGGATACCCAGGTAAATCCTTTATTTGGAGGGTTCCAAAAAACAAATCAAATACTTGAATTTCAAATTACTCAAGAATACACTGGACAACAAAAACATCTCTGTTATCTTGTTCCCCAATGGAAAGAAGTTTTAGACTTTGATACTTTCTTATTTGGTGAGGGAACCTCAGTTGCAAAGATCGTTTCTGGTTCTATATTTAATTCACCGAATTTTGGAATAGCTGGAATATCAAATATTGGGGATGAAATTAACTGGACTGGCCATACATTAGCACAAGCAAATTTGTACGGATTTGGTCGCCTTGCTTGGGATCCTTCCTTGAGTGGTAAAAAAATTATAGAAGAATGGATAAAATGTACTTTTGGAAATAATGAAACTGTTTTAAATAATTTATCCGAAATGATGTTAAAGTCTTGGAATATTTATGAGAAATATACAGCACCTTTAGGAGTAGGTTGGATGGTTAATCCTGGTCATCATTATGGTCCTAATGTTGATGGATATGAGTATTCAAGGTGGGGTACTTACCACAAAGCTGATCATTATGGTATAGGTGTAGACAGAACCTTGAAATCAGGAACGGGCTATACAGCACAGTATCGTCAACAAAATTTTGAGAAATACGAACATTTAGATTCTTGCCCCGATGAACTATTACTTTTTTTTCATCATGTCTCTTATATTTACAAATTGAGCAATAACAAAACCGTCTTACAACATATTTATGATACGCATTTTGAAGGAGTCGAAGATGTACAATGGTTAATAGATAAATGGCAAGGCTTAGAAAGATATATTGATAGTAAAAGATATAGTTCTGTTTATCAAAGATTATTAGAACAAAGGGAAAGTGCTAAAGAATGGAGAGATATTATAAATTCATACTTTTATAGAAAAACAATGATCTATGATGAAAAAAGGAGAAAAATATACTGAAAAAAGACAAAAACGATAAAATATTTTACAAGGGGGAAGTTTTTATGCAATTTTACAAAAATCCAAATAAACCGATAGAAGAGCGTGTTGAAGACCTTTTAAAACAAATGACTTTGGACGAAAAAATAGCCCAACTTGGTTCTTTTTGGAGTTATGAGCTTCTTGATAATGGTAATTTCTCTTTTGAAAAAGCTCAAAATTTATTGAAAGAAGGAATTGGTCAGATAACTCGTCCAGGAGGAGCGACAGGATTCTCTCCTAAGAAAACAGCTGAATTGTCAAACAAAATTCAGAGATTTCTTCTTACTGAAACAAGATTGGGGATTCCTGCTTTTATGCATGAAGAATGTTTGAGTGGTTACATGACAAGAGGAGCGACCATTTTCCCTCAGATGATTGGTGCGGCAAGTACTTGGGAACCTCCATTAATAGAACGAATGACAACAAGTATAAGAAATCAAATGAAAGCTCTTGGAATACATCAAGGATTATCTCCAGTTGTTGATGTAACTAGAGATCCTAGATGGGGGAGAACTGAGGAAACTTTTGGAGAAGATCCATATTTGGTTGCAAAGATGGGAGTTTCATATGTTAAAGGGTTACAATCTGATGATTTGAAGAATGGAGTAGTTGCTACTTTAAAGCATTTTGTGGGTTATGGGGTTTCTGAAGGTGGGATGAATTGGGCGCCAGCTCATATCCCAGAAAGAGAACTAAAAGAAACATTTCTCTTTCCTTTTGAAGCTGTTATTAAAGAAGGAAAAGCTAAATCTGTCATGAATGCTTATCATGAGATTGATGGTATACCTTGTGGAGCTTCTGAAATTTTGTTGAGAAAAATTTTGCGAGAGGAATGGGGTTTTGATGGTATTGTTGTTTCCGATTACTTTGCAATCAATTCATTGATGGAATATCATAAATTAGTATCAAATAAAAAAGGAGCAGCTATAAAAGCGTTAAAAGCTGGGATAGATGTTGAACTTCCCTCTTTTGATTGTTATAAAGAACCATTAAAGAATGCGATAGAAAATGGAGAGCTTTCTGAAGCATTTATTGATAAATCTGTTAGAAATATTTTACGATTAAAGTTTGAGATGGGATTATTTGAAAATCCTTATGTTGATTTAGAAAAGGTTCCAGATAATTTAGATACACCTGAAGATAGGAAACTCGCGTATGAAATTGCTAAAAAATCAATTGTTCTATTGAAAAATAATGGAATAGTGCCTTTGAAAAAGAATCCAAACATAAAAAAAGTTGCAGTAATTGGACCAAATGCAAACAGCGCTAGAAATTTAACAGGGGATTATACTTATTTAACACACTTAGAAACCTTAAAACAAGGAGCTTTCGGTACTTCAGCAATGGAAGGAATTACTTTTTCTGAAAGTGAATTGCCAATAAAAACCATATATGAAAGTTTGAAAGAAAAATTAGAAAAGTTAAATGTGGAAACATCTTACGCAAAAGGTTGCGAAATAAATGGTGACAACAAAGAAATGTTTAAAGAAGCAATCGAACTTGCTAAAATATCTGATGTTGCTATTCTAGTTTTAGGTGATAAATCTGGGTTAACGTTGGATTGCACAACTGGTGAATCTCGTGATAGTTCTACGTTGATTTTACCAGGTGTACAACTTGATTTACTAAAATCTGTTATAAATACGGGAACACCTGTAATTGTTGTTCTTGTAAACGGAAGGCCATATTCGTTAGACTGGGTATCAAAAAATGTTTCTGCAATATTTGAAGCTTGGTTACCTGGTGAAGAAGGTGGCAATGCTCTGGCCGATATTATTTTGGGTAATGAGTCCCCTTCAGGGAAATTGCCTATATCTTTTCCGCGTCATGTGGGACAAATTCCAGTTTATTATAATCACAAGCCTTCTGGAGGAAGAAGTCAATGGTGGGGAGATTATACGGATTCACCTGCCAAACCACTATATCCTTTTGGTCATGGTCTCAGTTATACACAATTTGAATATACGAATCTTCAAATTGAAAGTAGCGATAGAATCGTGAAAATAAGCATGGATGTTAAAAACATAGGTGAAGAGACAGGTGATGAAATTGTTCAGCTGTACGTGAATGATGAAGTCGCTAGTGTAACTAGACCTGTGAAAGAATTAAAGGGTTTTCAAAGAATTACACTTAAACCTTCAGAAAAGAAAAGAATCATTTTTAATCTCCCAATAGAGACTTTAGCGCTATATAATGAAAAAATGGAATTTTTGGTTGAAAAAGGTTATTTTAAAGTTATGGTGGGATCCTCTTCTGAAGATATAAGGTTAAATGAAAAGTTTTACATTGATAAAGATATTAAAATTTCGCCTCAAAACAAGAAGTTTTTTAGCGATGTGGTTCTGGAAGAAAATTAAAGCTTATTTTACGGAATTTAATATAAAAATCGAGGTGGATTACCTTGTTTAAAAGCATAAGAGGAAAACTTTCTTTAACAATTATAATAATATTAGTTTTATTTGGCGTTGTCGTTGTTTTTAATATTGTCTCATTGATTTCATCAAATGATGGACTTTCTAATTATAAAGATTTGTCAAATGACACGAGTAGAATTTCTGAAATAGAAAACAACTTTTTTGAAGCTGCTTTGGCCTTCAAAGATTATGTGATTAACTACGATGAACAAACACAAGAAATTATTACTCAGAATATCAACGCTGTTCAAAGTTTCTTTACAGATGAAACTACCGATTCTACACTAGTACAAAACATAATCACAAAGATAGGGGACTATGAAAGCGGTTTTAATCAAATTGTTCAATTGAACGAAGAAAAGAATAGGCTCGTAAATCAAGATTTTAAAGATATATCCAATGAATTACGCCAAAGTATTACTGACTTTAAAACCTTAGCCCAAGAAAATAACGTTTCAACCCTCGTTTTTTACGCTGATAGCTCGTTAGAAATAGTAGATAGTATAAAAGAGCTTGCTTCTGTTTATTTTTCTTCTAAATCAGTAGGTGACAAAAACAGTGTCATGAATGCTTTTGATGAGTTAGAATCACAAATAGCCATTTTAGAGCAAGGATTAGTATCAGACGAACTAACTGAAATGTTCAATAAGACGAAAGATGTGGTTGAACAATTCAAAGACACATTCAACCAAATAGTCACAACGATAGAATCCCAAGAGCCTATAATCGGGCATATGGAACAAGCAAGGGTAGAGATACTCAACCTATTAGAAGAACAAAGAAATGAATTAAAGGTCCAGCAAGACACGTTAGGTCCATCACTCATAGAAGAAAACAACAGGGCTATAACCTTGACAGCCGTTTTAACCATAGTAGCCTTCATAGTATCGATAATCATGGTTATCTATCTAATAAGGAGTATAACGAAACCACTGTTAGACTTCAAAAACAAGATAAACCAATTCAAAGAAGGAGACTTAACGGTAAACTTTGAAAGTAAAAGCAGAGACGAGATAGGACAGATGGCAAACGCTCTATCAGAAATGAGTAAAGAATTGAGAAGATCCATGGGGTCAATAAGGCAGGCATCAGACAAAGTAGAAAACGCATCAGAAAGTCTAACACGATCATCACAAGAAAGCAGAAAGAACTCAGAAGAACTCAAAAACCAGATGGACAAGATACAAACAAGTACGGAAGAAACAGCAGGAAACGTAGAAGAAGTAACTTCAGGGGTAGACGAAGTAGCAAGGGCAGCACAAGGTGTATCCCAAGATGCTCAAAGACTAAGTGAAGAAGCAGATGAAACGAGTAAAGCTGCAGAAGAAGGAAGCAAAACGATAGAAAGTATAAGTCAAGCGGTGAAAGAAGCGGTAGAAAGGACAAAAGAAAGTCAAAAAGAAGTAGAAACACTCGCAAACAACGCCAAGAACGTACAAAGTATAGTAGAAACGATAAACTCGATAACGGAACAAACGAACCTGTTGGCACTAAACGCAGCGATAGAAGCTGCAAGGGCAGGAGAAGCGGGAAGAGGATTTGCAGTTGTAGCGGATGAGATAAGGAAGTTAGCTGAAGAGTCAAGGAATGCAACGGATGAAATATCAGAAATACTAACCAACATAACGCAAGGTACGAACAAAGTGAACGAATCGACGAACAAGGTAGTAGGAACGATAGGAGAAATAAACGAAAAGATGGTGAATGTACAACAAAGTTTCAACCGGATAAAAGAAAGGATAGAAAGGATGGACCAAGGGATAGAAAACATGACTGCAAGTGCAGAAGAACAAAGTGCAAGTGCGCAAGAGATGAGCACAGCGATGGACAGGGTAGCGAAAGCGGTAACAGAGATAAGTGAACAACTAGAAAGGTCAAGAAGTGTAATAGACGAACAAGTAAAACAAGGGGTAGGGATAAACGAAGAAGCGAAAGAGTTGAGTGAGTTAGCCACAGAGTTAAAAGGATTAGTTGGAAGTTTTAAAATATAAAATTTTGCTGGGTTGTGCAAAAAGATTTTTAATTGAACAAAGATTTTGGATTTGGGGATCTTAAGGGGTTTACCCCTTAATGCTAACAAATAAAGTGAAAAGGTTGAAAAGTGATTGTTCCTAATATTAGTTGATTGGATAAACTTACTATTGACAATGCTGAATAGAATATTTTAAAATGGATGTAGTTAGATGTGGATTTTACCATTAGTACTAATGGTAAAAAAACAAAAAAGAGGAGGTTAGTAAAATGAAGAAAGTTTTTTTGGTTTTTCTGGTGTTTTTATTGACATTTGGTGGTACTGTACTCGCGAAGGATGAGGTATTGATAGGGCTTTCTGTTGCTAATTTGCAACTTGAAAGGTGGCAAAAAGATAGAGATATTTTTGTCGATACCGCCGAAAAACTTGGTGCAAAGGTTATTGTACAATCGGCCAATAACGATGATTTACTACAAGTTTCTCAGGTAGAAAATATGATGAATCAGGGAGCTGATGTATTAGTTATTATTGCACATGATGGTTATATTATGGGAAGTGTGGTTGAAGAGGCTCATGCCAATGGAATTCCAGTGATTGCGTATGATCGTCTTTTAATGGAATGTGATTTGGATTATTACATTACTTTCGATCCAATAAGAATCGGAGAAATTCAAGCACAATATTTGGTTGATAAGAAACCAAAAGGTAATTATTTCCTACTCGGAGGATCTCCAACCGATATGAATGCACATTTTGTTAGGGAAGGTCAAATGAAGGTTCTTCAGCCTTATATTGATAGTGGAGCAATAGAAATAGTAGGAGACCAATGGGCAAAAGACTGGTCAGCACAAGAAGCTATGAAAATTGTGGAAAATGCATTAACCGCAACTCAAAATCAAATTGATGCTATTGTTGCTTCCAACGATAGTACAGCTGGAGGAGCGGTAGAAGCATTAAAGGAACAGGGACTAGCAGGAAAAGTTTTAGTATCTGGTCAAGATGCAGATTTGGTTGCCTGCCAGAGAGTAGTTGAAGGTACACAAACAGTGACTGTCTATAAACCTATAAAGGATATCGCTACTATGGCTGCTATTATGGCTGTTTCAGCGGCTAAGGATATTCATATTCCAACAAATGGAACAATTAACAATGAGTATAAAGAGGTATCTACTTTCTTCTTGGAACCTATTCCTGTTGATAAGACTAACATTGTAGAAACAGTTGTAAAAGATGGTTTTCATAAGTTAGAAGATGTATATAAAAATGTTCCCAGATCTCAATGGCCGAAAGTAGATTAAACAAAATTTTGAATATTTGGGTTAGGGGTCAATCCCTAGCCCTCTCAATCTAATTTCTATGATATATAACAATTGAGGTGATTAAATGGCCACTCTTTTAGAATTGAAAAACATATCAAAAGAGTTTCCTGGAGTAAAAGCTCTTGAAAATATCAATTTAAAAATAGAAGAAAATACGATCCATGCCCTTTGTGGCGAAAATGGAGCAGGGAAGTCTACTTTGATAAGTATTTTAGGTGGAATATATCCATTAGGAACATATGAAGGTGAAATTTATTTACATGGTGAAAGAGTGAAATTTAGAAATCCTAAAGAGGCCGAAGAAGCTGGGATAGCTGTTGTTCACCAAGAATTGAGTCTATTTGATGAATTAAATATCGTTGAAAACATCTTTATGGGAAAAGCTATTGTAAAAGGTGTTTCGATAGATTGGAATGAAATGATCAAGGAAACTCAGAAATGGTTAAAAAAATTGAAGATGGAGAATGAAAATGTTCTTACTAAAGTAAAATACTTAGGTTCCGCAAAACAACAGTTAATTGAAATTGCTAAAGCGTTAGTTAAAAATTGCAACATTTTAATTTTGGATGAACCAACTTCCTCTTTAACAGAAAATGAAACAAAGATATTATTTGATATTTTGAAAGAGTTGAAATCTGAAGGGATCACCTCTATTTATATTTCACATAAGCTTGACGAAATTTTTGAGTTAGCTGACACAGTCAGCGTTTTAAGAGATGGTAAATTAATTGACACAAAGCCGATTAGTGAAGTAAAAGAAAGTGATCTCATAAAAATGATGGTGGGGAGAGAAATAAATCAAATGTTCCCCAAAAGGAGTTATATTCCCAACGAAATAGTATTTGAAGTGAGTAATTATACACTTTATGAGAAATATGATCCTCAAAGAAAAGTCGTTGAAGATGTTAGTTTTAACCTTAGAAAAGGAGAAATATTAGGTCTTTTCGGATTAGTTGGTGCCGGTAGGACAGAATTAATGACTAGTATAATAGGATTCAATTCGAGTAATAAAAGAGGAAAGATATTTTTGAACGCTAAAGAATTAGAAATAAGTTCACCAAGGCAAGCGTTAGAACTAGGAATAGCTTATTTATCCGAAAATAGGAAAAATTTGGGGATATTTCCCAATTTATCTGTAAGGCAAAACCTTTCAATTACTTTTATTAAAGAGTTCGGTAGTTATTTTAAAATATCTGAAGAAGACGAAATAGTAGAAGCTCTTAGAATGATCAAACAATTAAATATTAAAGCTTCTTCTCCAGAAGCGAATATCACTACTTTAAGTGGGGGAAATCAACAAAAAGTTTTACTTGGTAGAAATTTGATAAGGACACCAAAAATATTGATTATGGATGAACCTACAAAAGGAATAGACGTTGGGGCTAAACAAGAAATATATTCATTAATGAATGATTTAACATCTCAAGGTATATCAATAATTATGATTTCTTCTGAATTACCAGAAATAATAGGTATGAGCGATAGGGTAATAGTTATGCATGAAGGTAAATTTATGGGAGAATTAGAAAATATTAATCACGATTTAACCCAAGAAGAAGTTATGTACCTTGCAACTGCGACTGAAGGAGGAGGGGTATTTTGAAAAAGAAAAAGATTAATTTAAATTTAAGATCATACATGATGATAATAGCTTTAATAGTAATTTGGGTTTTTTTTGCCATCTTGACCGAAGGTTCTTTTTTAAGCGCTAGAAATATTTCTAATTTGTTTAGACAATCAGTGTTTCTATCAGTATTAGCAATGGGGATGGTATTTGTTATAATATTAGGCCAAATAGATCTTTCGGTTGGTTCTATTGTAGGACTAACAGGGGGCATTGTAGCAATTTTGCACGTGTGGTTCGGAATGGATCCCTTAATTTCTATCCTCATTACTTTAGGTATTGGACTTTTGATAGGTTTATGGAATGGATATTGGGTAGCTTATCGAGGAGTTCCAGCCTTTGTTGTTACATTAGGTGGTATGCTCATTTTCAGAGGAATACTATTAGGAATTACAAAAGGTACTACTATTGGTCCAATGAGAGGTTTTTTTGAGTTTCTAGGGAAGGGCTATCTGTCCAATATTATAGGGATAATAATAGGAGTTATCGGTGCTATTTTTATAATTGTAGCAGAACTTAATTCATGGAAAAAGAAAAAATCTCATGGATTAAATGCTCCTTCTTTAAAAGTGGAATTTTTAAAGTTATTAGCTTATACTATATTAATAGCTATTTTTATTCTAATTTTTAATTCTTATCGAGGAGTTCCTTTTCCCGTATTAATAACTCTTATTCTTTTAATATTTTTTACTTATATTTCTCAAAATACAGTTTTTGGAAGATATATATATGCAATTGGTGGCAATAGTCAGGCGGCAACTTTGTCTGGGATAGACGTAAAAAAGATTACACTTATAGTTTTTATGATTAATGGATTGTTAGCAGCTTTTGGAGGTATTTTTTTAACTTCTCGACTTAATGCTGCATCAGTTTCAGGCGGAGAAGGAGCGGAGTTAGATACAATAGCTGCGTGTGTTATAGGTGGTACAAGCTTAATGGGTGGAATTGGTACTGTTGTTGGTGCAGTAATTGGAGCGATTGTTATGGCAAGTTTAGACAATGGAATGAGTCTTATGAATGTCCCTGTGTTTTGGCAGTCTATTATAAAAGGGTTAGTATTAATATTTGCAGTATGGTTTGATGTTGCAAGTAAAAAGAAAGAGGCATAACTATTTGCAAAATAACATATAGGAGGTCTTAAAATGGCAGAATACTTCAAAGATATTAAAAAGGTTGAGTATGTAGGTAAGGAATCAAAGGATCCACTAGCTTTTCATTATTATGATCCCGAGAGAAAAATTGGTAATAAAACTATGGAAGAACACTTGAGATTTTCTGTGGCATACTGGCACACTTTCACTGCAGAAGGAAGGGACATGTTCGGGGTCGAAAGTGCCAACAGAGAATGGAACAAATTTTCGGATCCGTTAGATAAAGCTTACGCAAGATGTGATGCAGCATTTGAGTTCATGAGCAAATTAGGGGTTAAGTATTTTTGTACCCATGACAGAGACTTAGTTGATGAACAAGAAACGTTGAGAGAAACAAATAAGTTATTAGATAAATTAGTAGAAAGAATAAAGGAGAGAATGAAAGAAACAGGTATAAAGCTTCTTTGGGGAACGTCAAATCTTTTCACTCATCCAAGGTTTATGCAGGGTGCAGCTACATCTTGTGATGCAGATATATATGCATATGCCGCTGCACAGGTGAAAAAAGCACTTGAAATAACTAAGGAATTAAATGGTGAAAATTACGTTTTCTGGGGTGGAAGAGAAGGATATGAAACCCTTTTAAACACTAATATGGAGTTGGAATTGAACAATTTGGCTAATTTTTTACACATGGCTGTAGATTACGCCAAAGAAATTGGTTTTGATGGCCAATTTTTGATAGAACCCAAACCAAAAGAGCCCACAAAACATCAATATGATTTTGATGTTGCGAACTCTTATGCATTTTTACAAAAGTACGATCTTGATAAGTATTTCAAGTTCAATATAGAAGCAAATCATGCCACTCTTGCTGGTCATACTTTTCAACATGAATTAAGGTATGCAAGGATAAATAATATATTGGGAAGCGTTGATGCTAACATGGGTGATCTATTGTTGGGATGGGATACAGATCAATTCCCAACAAACGTATTTGAAAACGTTTTGGCAATGTATGAAATACTTAAGAATGGAGGAATAGCTCCGGGTGGTTTGAACTTTGACTCACATGTTAGAAGACCTTCTTACGAAAATATTGATCTGTTTTACGCTCATATAGCAGGAATGGATGCATTTGCGTTAGGATTGATATTAGCCAATAAGATTTTAGAAGACAAAGTTTTGGAAGACTTTGTAGAAAAAAGGTATAATAGTTTTAATGAAGGAATGGGTAAAAAGATAGTGGATGGACGAACTAATTTCAAAGAACTCGAAGAGTATGTACTAGATAAAAAAGTGGGAGTACCAAAATCGGGAAGACAAGAATATTTGGAAAACTTATTAAATTTGTATATCTACGAATAGACAATAAATCAGGAGGCTTTGTTTTGAAGATAAAGAAAATCAATGCAGAAAGAATGGGATATTCAAACAAATTAATGGTTTTCAATTTAATCAGATATTATTCTGGAATTTCAAGAAATGAGATTTCTAAGCTTACAGGTTTGGATAAAAGTACTGTGACAAAGATAACGTATGATTTAATTTCTAAAAAATTAATAGAAGAAGGAGATAGAAAATCTTCTAAAGGGGTTGGAAGGAAACCTATAAAACTGGAAGCAGCAAAAGGTGTTGCTGCTTCCATTATCGTTAAGGTTGGAGTTGAAAAAACAGTCGTAGGTCTTGGATATATGAACAATTCAATAAATAAGATTGTTGAATTTGAAACCCCAAAAAATTTTAATGTTTTTATTGGTAAATTAGCTGTTGAGATAAAAAGAATATATGAAAATGCTAATGGGAATAATATAGTAGGCCTTTCTTTTTCTTTTCCAGGAATGATCGATAGGAAAAACTTGATTATCGAATACGTACCCCATTTTAATTGGAGTGAGATCGATCTTAGAGGAGCAATTTTGAAAGAACTACCTCAATGTGACAAACCAATTTTCGCTGCAAATGAGGCAAAGTTAGCTCTACAAGCAGAGATGTATTTTAACAAAAATATCGCAAACCTAAACAATGGAGTCTATGTTTTCATATCTCAGGGAATAGGAGGAGCTTTGCTTATAGACGGTCAAATTCATTTGGGACCTAATTACACAGCGGGTGAATTTGGTCACATGAGCATCGATGAAGATGGAGTAAAATGTTTTTGCAATAATCAAGGATGTTGGGAAACGTTTGCCTCAATTGATACCGTTTCTAAGATATACGAATACAGCAATGGACGATTGGAAGGCAACAATTACGAAGAAAAATTCAGGAATCTTCTTTTAAAAGCCGAAAAGAAGGAAGGAAACGCCAATGAAATAATTAAACAGATGTTGTATTATTTAGGAGTAGGAACAGTTAATTTAATAAATATCTTGAATCCTGAGTTTGTAATTTTTGGGGGGTATGGGTATCTTTTTCCTGATGATTATTTCACAGAGATTCAAAATATTATAAGGACGCGAACTCTGAAACCAGCATTAAAATCTTTTAAAAAACCTTTGAGACCATTTTTTGATATAGATACAGCATGTCTAACGGGAGCAAATTTAAGGGTGATGGATGATTTTGCAGAAAAAGCTGTTATATAGAATGAGGTGATCAGTTTGCACAAATATTTAGGAATAGATGTCGGGACAACCGGATTGAAGGGTTTAGTTGTATCTGAAGAAGGAGAAGTTTTGGATAGTTATTCCTATCCATTAGAAATGAAAGTTCCCAAACCTGCATGGGCTGAACAAGACCCTGAAGATTGGTGGATTGGTGTATACGACATATTAAAAAAAGTGTCCAGAACGCATCAAATAGATGTAATAGGGTTTTCCGGACAAATGCATAGTTTAGTGGTTTTGGATGAAAATAATAAACCTATTAGGCCCGCAATCCTTTGGTGTGATCAAAGAACCACTCCCCAATGCAAAGAAGCTACAGAAGCTTTTGGTGGTGAAGAAAAGGTTATCTCCAAAATAGGCAATCCCTTTTTGGAGGGTTTCACTTTCCCAAAAATACTGTGGTTAAAAGAAAATGAAACAGATAATTTTAACAAAATAAAGAAGATTCTTCTACCTAAGGATTATATAGTTTTTAAGCTAACAGGAACCATTGGTATAGACTACTCCGATGCGTCTGGAACAGCTTGTTTTAATGTAAAAACAAATTATTGGGATGAAGAGATATTTGAAACTTTTGGTATTAATATGGATATAATGCCTGAATTGTATCCTTCTTATGGGATTCGAGGTGAAATAAAAGAAAACCTACAAAAAGAATTAGGATGGAAGAACACAAAAGTTGTTTCAGGAGGAGCAGATAATGCATCAGCTGCGTTTGGGATAGGTATATCGAAAGCAGGAGAGTCGATGGTTAGTATTGGAACTTCGGGTACTGTTCTAACTCTTACTGAAAAAAAGGAACCTGATTTATCAGGAAAAATACATTACTTTAACTATGTAATAAAAGATAAATATTATTACATGGGGGTAATGCTTTCAGCTGCTCATTCTCTAAATTGGGTTAAAAATAGATTTTTTCCAAGTTTGGATTGGGCAGAAATAGAAGAAAGAATAAACCAATCAGTACCAGGTTCAAACGGTATTATTTTTCTTCCTTACTTAAACGGTGAAAGAACTCCACATAGAGATCCTAACGCGAGAGGTGTTTTTTTTGGGATTTCTTCTTTGAATACTGAAAACGACATATTAAGGGCAACCATGGAAGGTATAACCTTTGGCCTTAGGGATTCCTTTGAACTTATAAAGGAAAAAACAGAGATAAAAGATATGAGGATAGTTGGAGGAGGAGCCAAAAATAAAAGTTGGGCAAAGATTGTTGCAACAAACTTCAAAATACCCGTTAAAATGCCTAAAATTGATGAAGGCGGTGCGTATGGAGCAGCTATGTTGGCTGCAGTAGGAGATGGCCAAAAGCTTGAAGATGTTTTAAAATGGGTAAGATTCAAAGAAATTATTGAACCTAATTATCAAGATACAAAGATTTACGATGATTATTATGGAATTTATAAGAATTTGTATAAATCGTTGAAAGGAAATTTTGAAGAGTTGGCAAAAATTCAAAGATGATATATAAAAGAGCGGCTTTAGCCGCTTTTAAAATTTTTAGTTTAATTCCGACTTTTTTTGTGATATAATTATTGTTGATTATTAAACAGTAAGGGGTACATGGCGAAGCCCGTTTCGATTCAGCTAGGTAAAGGATTATAACTTTCTTCCTTAGATGGGTGGGCTGCGGGGCGAAGGGGCGCTATGTATAAAGTTTTAGAATCTCTAAAGACTGTAAAATTAATCACTTTGAGGGGGCATTAGAAAAAATTGAAAGTATTATTTATGAACAAGTTAAATTCGTACTGGAAAGAAAAGATTAGTGAATTGAAGAAATTATTTCCCAACGATGAATTTCTAGATAGTGAAGAAATCAGCAATGTAGAAAATGCTATGGAAGTTACAGATGCAATAGTGTTTGGTGGAGACTTGGATGAGAATATATTGGAGAAGTCAAAGAATTTGAAAATGATTTTTGTTCCATATGCTGGGGTGAACCAATTACCCTTAGAAATACTAAAAGAAAAAGGCATTAGCGTTGCAAATAGTCATGGTAACGCTAGAATAGTGGCAGAAAGGGCTTTTGCCCTTGCTTTAGCTCTTCTTGGGAAAATTGTGCCTTATCATAACGATTTAAAAGAAGGAATTTGGCATGGATTTAGTGCTGGAGAAAGTGTTAAAGATTCATGGGTATCTATTCAAAACAAAAGTTGTGCAATATTGGGATTAGGCAATATAGGGAAAAATCTTGCACAAATGCTTAAAACTTTTAACTGTAAAATTGTGGGCTATAAAAGAAATGCAAATATAGATATTGAAAATGTGGATGAGATTAGTTCTGATTTAGATTATGTAATAGAAGAAAGTGAAATTGTATTCGTAACTCTACCTTTGACGAAATATACAAAAGGGCTTATCGATGAAAAGGTGTTTAATAAAATGACTGGCAAGTACATAATAAACGTTGGAAGAGGTGATGTTATAGATCAAAGGGCACTATACGAAGCTTTGAAATCTAAAAAATTAGCTGGAGCCGCTATAGATGTTTGGTATAATTATCCCTCCAAAGAAAAACCATCAATTTTGCCAGCCAATTACCCAATTCATACCTTTGATAACGTTGTTTTGTCTCCACATGTTGGAGGTTATAACACTGAAGCTACAAGGTATAGTATCGATGAAACCATAGAAAATATAAAAGGCTTTCTAAAAGGTGGTACGGCAAAAGACTTAATTGATTTAGAATTTGGATATTGAATTTAAAGAATTGCTAGCAAAAGGGCTCCGATAAAAAATAAGATTTTTAATATGTCTGAAGCCTTAGAGTAAAACGAGATATTATCGTTTGGGTTGACAAAAAAGATCCCCGTTTTTTCCTCTTTGGTTTCAAATATGTTGGTGATTCTTCCATATTTATCGATTGAGCCGGTTAAGCCTGTATTTGAAACTTGAATGAAATCTCTTCTCGTTTCTACTGCTCTAAAAACGCCCTGACTGAAGTGTTGAAACAGGCCGGTTTTTGAATTAAACCAACCGTCGTTAGATATTGCAATCAATAAATTTGCTCCATTCTTAGCTTGATTAATTGAAACTTCAGGAAAATAAGTTTCAAAACATATTTGTACACCAAAATTAGTTCCGTCTAATGAAAAGGTTGAGTATTCTTCCCCAGGAGTATAATAGTTTAATAATCTAAAAACATCAAAGTTTCCAAATATAGTTTCATATGGTAAAAATTCGGCAAATGGTGTTAATTTAACCTTATCGTAGATACCCTCAATACTCCCATGTTGGTTATATACCCAGGCAGAGTTAAAATGGTTATCGTTGTCTATCCTTGGGTGTCCTAATATTACAGGTTTGTATAAGTTTTGAATGTCTCTTACTATTTGGCTTTCTATTTCTAATTTTGAGACGTCTTCAAGAAAAGTTGATTCTGGAAAAACTACTACATCCACATCCCTATTTTTAAATTCTTCGATATTCTTAGAAAAAGTTGAATAATCTTGTATTGGATTTGAGGAGTACTTGATCTCTTGTGGAACATTCATTTGAACGACTCCAACCTTTATGGAATCGTTTGTGCCATTGATAGGAGGTAGATACCTCACTATAGCAAAGTTAGAAATGTATATAGTAGTAAATATGGCAAGAATTTTAAATACCTTGTCACGTGAATTATCGAAAGCTATCAAGGCATTGACGAAAACTACGATAAAAGTGAGACCAAAAGACCCTATAATAGAGGCGATTTGTATTATTCCAGTATGATCGTAAAGGGCGTATGATAAATTTCCTCCCATAAAAGCCAAATCTCCAAACCCCCTTAAAACTTCCGCAACAGTGTAGGCAAAAGAATAGAAAAAGACCAATGAAAGATAATTGTATTGTCTATCTTTTCGATGATAAAGTTCTGATAAAAGCCAAATGATGAGATAAGGTATCATTAAAAGTACTATCATTCCAACGTATCCAAAAAAACCAACGATTGGAGAATAATTTTTTAAAATTTGGGGTATATTTTTGGATAAAGTAGGAAGCAGCCACCAAAGAGTAGTTACAAGCATGGAAGAGGAATATATTATCGTATGGAGTAATCTTTCATAGTGAGTTTTTGATCTGGTCATATTCCTCAGAAAGAAAACCAATGAAAACCAAATGAAAAAAGAAAATAAATTACCTGGCATAGCCAAACCGGTTAAAACACCTGAAATTAAAGTAAGTAGATAATTCATAACTACCCCCTGAATTATATTTTGAAAATCTTGTTTCTTGTATAATTATGCTGTCGTTACAATATTATACAGCAAACTTTGTGATAGTTCAAGAAATCTGATATAATTAGGATAACTAACAAAATCTGTATAGCTGCTTTATCCTTAGAGGGTGGGGAGCGGGGCAAAAGGTAAAGAATTTTTATCCTTATGGGCGCTATATATAAAGTTTTAGAATTTCTAAAGATAGAAAAATCTGTATAAGAGGGGGTAAAAAAGATGTCTAAATTGGAAGAATTTAAAGAATTTCAAGCCAAAATTTCAAGATACAGTCAAGCTATTGCACTAATGCACTGGGATTTAGAAACTAACGCTCCAAACAATGCTTTTGAGTATCGTTCTAAAGCTTTAGGAGAACTTATGGAGTCACTGTTTAGAATGTCCGTTTCCGATCAGATGGGTGAATTTTTGGATTATTTTTCAAAGAAGGAAAATTATGATGAATTAAGTGATATTGATCAAGCAATGGTAAGGGTAACCAAGAAAGATTTCGATAAGTTTAAAAAGTTGCCTCCACAACTTATCCGACAATTAGCCGAAACGACTTCAAAAGCAGGTCATTTTTGGAAAAAAGCCAGGGAAGAAAATAACTTTTCTTTGTTTGAACCTTATTTGCAAGAAGTCGTATCTTTAGAAAAAGAACAAGCAGAGGCTTTAGGATATGAAAAAAATAGATATGATGCTCTTTTAGACTTATTCGAGCCTGGAATGAAAACAGAAACGTTGAAAGGCACAATAAATTACTTAAAAGAGCATCTCCTACCCTTTATGAAAGAGCTTTTAGAAAAGGGAAAAGAACCAAGGTACGATTTTTTTGAAGGTGATTTCGACGTAAATAAGCAGAAAGAGTTATCTCTGGAAGCGTTAAAATTTATGAATTTCGATTTCGATTCTGGACGTATGGACATGTCTGCTCATCCTTTCACTACAAAAATTGGTCCAAAAGACGTTAGAATTACAACAAGATACAACAATAAAGATTTGAGATATTCTTTATTTTCAACTATGCACGAAGGTGGACACGCTTTATACGAACTTCATATTCCTGAAGAATTTTTTGAAACTTCTTTGGATGAAGGTACTTCTATGGCTGTGCATGAATCCCAATCAAGATTTTGGGAAAATATTATAGGAAGAGGTCCTCATTTTTGGGTGTTCTTTTCTAAAAAGTTGAAAGATACTTTCCCATCTTTTGAAGGAATAAGCAGTGATGAACTGTATAAAGGTGTCAATATAGTTAAAAAAGATTTTATCAGGACTGAGGCAGATGAAGTAACTTATAACTTTCATATTATGTTGAGATTTGAAATCGAAGAAGCACTGATCAACGATAGAATAAAGGTAAATGAATTACCAACCGTTTGGAACGATAAAATGAAAGAATATTTAGGTATCGTGCCACCAAACGATGCCGTAGGTGTTTTGCAAGATGTTCATTGGTCAAATGGGCAATTTGGTTATTTTCCTTCATACATGTTAGGCAATCTTTACAGTGCTCAATTGCTCTCAAAATTGAAAAAAGATTTAAAAGATTATCCATCTCAAATAGAAAAAGGAGATTCAAAAGAAGTTTTGAACTGGATGGTTGAGAATGTCCATAAGTACGGTAAAATATACGAACCAGAAGAACTTTTGAAAAAGGTTACAGGTGAAACTCTTAATCCCAAATATTTTGTTGACTATATAAAAGAGAAGTTTTCTGCAATTTATGGATTATAATTAAAATCCCCCATCTATATACGATGGGGGTTTTAAAATTGATCTGGCTTATTTGTTTTCTTTTTCGTCTTTTTCTTTTTTCTCTTCTTTTGATAATTTCTTGAGGTTTTCACTCACATAGTAATAAAATGTGCCTTCTTCGTATTCACCGTTTTCATTTGGTGTCCCTGCTTTGTAATCTGTCATTAGTTCGATCGCTTCGTCTATATTATCAATAGCCCAAATATGGAACTTTCCATTTTGTATATCTTCGTTTATTTCGTCTTTTAATACAATATTATCGATATTCTTACTTGGAATAATTACCCCTTGGTCTCCTGTAAAATTGAGATTTTTACAAGCGTCGTAAAATCCTTCTATTTTTTCGATTATTCCTCCAACTGGTAAAACCTCTCCACTTTGATTCATAGATCCGGTGATGGCAATATTTTGTTTCAATGGAATGTTAGCTATAGAAGACATTAAAGCCAGAGTTTCTGCTATTGTAGCGCTGTCTCCTTCAATGATAGAGTAAACTTGTTCAAAATTTAAAGAAACGCCGAAGCCTGTTTCTATAAAAGAAGAAAATTTATGTTTGAAATAGTTTTCTATTATCAATGAAGATTTTTTGTATATTTTTCCGCTTAAGTCAATATCCCTGTGTATATTTATGATTTTTTCAGAAGAGGATCTGTAACTTTTTGCTGTTATTTTGACTGGATGGCCAAAGGTGAAATCTCCTGTATCCAAAACAGTCAATCCATTTATTTGCCCAATTTCAGAGCCTTCAGTTCTTATGTCAATCTTTTGTTCTTTAATTGCATTAAATAATTTTTTCTTATGAAATGAAAACATCTTTTCTCTAAACTTTATAGTATCTTTTATATCTTTGGAGGTTATATATGGGCTTGTTCCATTTTTTCTAGAAATGTTGCAAGAGTCTATTAGTAGATTCTTAATTTCCCCCAATTTTAAAGAGAACCTTTTGTTATTTCCATTCATCCTACAACTGTACTTGATTATCTCTTCAATCGCATCTTTTGTAAAATGTGAGATATCGTTTTCTTCCACTGTGTTGCTTAAGAAAGCTAAAAATTTATTTAAATTCTCGTTACTTAACTCTGCCTCATAGTCAAATTGTGATTTTATAGGAAAAAGTTTTTCGAATTCGCTATCGTAAACTCTTAATAAATCGTACACCCATTCTTCTCCAATGAGTACTACTTTAACGGTTAAAGATAAAGGTTCTGGTTCCAAACTTTCAACGTTCGAATAGCCTTCAGCAGTTTGAATATTTTCAATTTTTACTTCTTTTTCAGATAAAACCCTTTTAATTACCTCCCAAGCGTAAGGTTTTCTTAAAACTTTTTCCGCTTCCATGATTAAATAACCACCATTTGCCCTGTGGAAAGCCCCCGATTTTATCATTGTAAAATCAGTTTGGAGAAGTCCCATTTGGGAATAATACTCTATTCTACCAACCAAATTTGAAAAAGTGGGGTTATCTTCTTCTATCACAGGAGCACCTTGTAGATAAGAATTATCTACTACAATGTTGACATTGTATCTTTTTTCTTTAAGATAAGTTATTAGGTTTTGATTTTCAGAAGTTAATTGGGATAAATGAGAAGCTATGTCTTCTTTTAAGTTTTGAAGGTATTCAAAAACATCTGAATATTTGAGATATTTCTTTTCAAGGGGTTCAAAAAGCTTAGCTAAGCTAAATGCAGCCCAATAGCGTCGTAAGTTTTTAACTTCCTCCCAGTATTCTTTATCCATCTCCGTGATCTTTACCATAGTTTTTTCAATTAATTCTCGCAACTTCTCTGAATTTTTTCTAAAATACTCCTTTATCTCTTCTGGAAGATTTTCAAACTCTGAGCTGCTTATTTTTTTGCCGTCATACACTGGAACGCTGACTATACCTTTTTCAGAAGCCTCAAGTATAAAACCAAGAGATTGAGCCTGTTTTCTTAGATCGGACCACAATTTTTCCCTCTGCTCGTTGTATTCTTTTTCTAATGAACTTAATCTTTGTTGGAATTCTTCCGTCTGCATAGTTTTATTTAAAACTTGTACAGACGAATTAATAATAGATTGCAATTCAGATTTGAAATTTTTGGCCTCTCCTGCGGGTAGTTTCAACAGCTTGGGTTTCTTTTCTTCTTTGAAATTAAAAACATACAGAAGATCTTGAGGAGCTTTTTGAGTTAATGAAATTCTTTCGATGATCTTTCGAGTCATACCTCTTCTACCACTACGGTTTGGACCAACAATGAAAACGTTGTTTGAATCGTTACTGCTTTCCAAGGCAAATTGTAGGATTTCACATGCATCCGTTTGTATGGTGTAATCTTGATAAGAACCAATTTTTATTTCTGAAGTGTTATCGATGTTGATATCTGGGATTTTAATTTCAAAATCACTTAAAGTAAGTTTCATGATTCATGCCTCCTTTATTTGCACTTTTACCACCTTTAGAAATTCTAAAAACTTGATTAATAGCGCCCCTTCGCCCTGCTCCCCACCCCTAAAGTTCAAACCTTTCGTAAATTTTGTTTATATTTTTTAGATAATAATCAGGCGAAAATATATCTTCAAAGGCTTCTTTCTCAGAAAATTTTGTGTTTACTCTGTTATCTTCCAATAAAATTGCTTTAAAATCACGCCTTTCATTCCAAGCTTTCATAGCGTTTTCTTGAACTATTTTATAAGCTTCCTCTCTACTTACCCCTAATTCAACTAACTTTAGCAACACCCGTTGAGAATAAATTAAATTATACGATTTTTCTATGTTTTCTTTCATTCTATCTTTGTGAACAACTAAGTTTTCAACTAAGTAATTTGCTTTATTCAACATGTAGTAAGTAAGCATTGTTGCATCCGGTATAAACACTCTTTCTACAGACGAATGAGAAATATCTCTTTCGTGCCATAAGGAGATATTTTCATAAGCAGAAGATAAGTAAGATCTTAGCATTCTTGACATCCCCGTCAACCTTTCACACAATATGGGGTTTTTCTTATGGGGCATTGCTGAAGAACCCCGTTGCCCTTTTTTAAAAGGTTCTTCTATTTCCAGGACCTCTGTTTTTTGAAGGTGCCTGATTTCTATAGCAAGTCTTTCTATACTGCTTCCTATCATAGCTAAAACACTGAAAAATTCAGCGTGAAGATCCCTTGGTAAAACTTGAGTAGATACTTTACAAGGTCTGAGGTTGAGTTTTTTCAAAGCGATTTCCTCTACTTTTGGTTCTATGTTAGCATAATTTCCAACCGCCCCGCTGAGTTTTCCTTGGGAAATGTTATCTATAGCCTTATCTAATCTTTCTTTGTTTCTCTCTTCTTCCGCAACAAATCCTAAAATTTTTAATCCAAAAGATGTTGGCTCAGCGTGTACCCCATGGGTTCTTCCAACTATAATAGTATACTTGTGATCCACAGCTAGTTTTTTGAGATTAGCTATGTATTTAGTTAGCTCATCAAGAATAATCTCTCCTGCTCTTTTTATAGCTAACGATAAAGCTGTATCGACAACATCTGACGACGTTAAGCCTTTGTGAAAGTATCTTGCCTCATCTCCCATATCTTCAGTTACCACTTTTATAAAGGCTATCACGTCATGATCCACTATTTTTTCTGTGTTTAATATTTTTTGAACGTCTAATTTTGCTTTTTGTTGAATATTTTGGGATGTACCTTTGGGAGCAAGGTTCAGTTCTTCAAAGGCTTCTGTTACAGCTACTTCTACTTCAAGCCATCTTTCGTATTGGTCATCTAAAGTCCAAATGTCTTTAATTGGAGAAAGAGAGTACCTTTCAATCAATATCAACACCTCTTTGTGAATTCAGTTCTTTTGACCGTATAGTTGCTTCTTTTACAGCGTCCATAAGGATGCCTCGTAAACCATGAGATTCTAAAACTTCTATTCCTTTTATTGATGTACCTCCTGGGGAAGTAACCATATCTTTTAACTCTCCAGGGTGTTTCTGTGTTTCTAAAACCATTCTTGCAGCGCCAAGTAAAGTTCTTGCGGCAAATTCAGTGGAAAGCTCTCTAGGTAAACCCATTAGAACACCACCGTCGGATAAAGCCTCTATCATAATATAGACATATGCCGGTCCGCTCCCACTTAAAGCTGTTATCGCGTCCATCATATCTTCTTCAACCAAATATACCTTTCCAACACTTTCCAAAATCTTCTTAACCGTTCTCAAATCATTTTCGTCAACGTTCTTCTTTTTACTTATAGCAATAACGCCTTCACCAACTAAAATAGGGGTGTTGGGCATGGCTCTTATTATCTTTGATGAAACTGGTAAAGCTTTATCCAAATGGCGCAAACTTACTCCTGCAGCTATTGATATAACTATCTTGTCTTCACAAGAGGGACTTATTTCCTCCAATACTTTATCTATTACTTGCGGTTTCACAGCTAAAAGAACGATGTCAGATTCTTTCACCGCTTTTGCATTATCGGACATAGTTTTTATGTCACAGTAATTAGAATTTCTTTCAGAATCGTATTCAAAGACATCTGTTCCGATTATTTGTTCTCTTTTAAGTGTTTTTGTTTGGATTAAACCTTTTACTAACGTGCTTCCCATTTTTCCCAAACCTATCACACACAGTTTTTCATCCATACTATCTAACCTGCCCGTTTCCCAAGATAATGTATTTGGTAGTTGTTAACTCGTTGATTCCAATCGGTCCTCGAACATGCAATTTTTGTGTACTTATCCCCATTTCCGCGCCGAAGCCGAACTCTTCACCATCGGTAAACCTCGTTGAAGCATTGACGTAAACGGCTGCAGAATCTATTTCGTTTAAGAATTTTTGCGCGGTAGTATAATTCTCGGTTATAATTGCTTCAGAATGCTTTGTACTGTACTTGTTTATTTGATTTATGGCTTCTTCAGTACTATCAACTATTTTAACGGCCATTATATAATCTAAATATTCAGTTGACCAATCTTCTTCTTGTGCCGGTTTCATTTGAGGTATTATTTTCAAGGTTTTTTCGCAACCTCTTAATTCTACTTTCTTTTCAAAGATTGAGTATATTTTTGGTAGAAACTCTTCTGCAATATCTTTGTGGACCAATAATTTTTCTGCTGCGTTACAGACGGAGGGTCTGCTCATTTTAGCGTTTTCAACGATTTTAAGTGCCTTTTCAAGATCGGCTTGTTTATCAACATACACGTGACAGTTCCCCGCCCCCGTTTGTATAACAGGGATCATAGAATTTTCAACCGTATTTTTAATTAAAGATGGACCGCCTCGAGGTATCAGCACATCGATGTATTCGTATAGTTTCATCAATTCATCAACAGCTTTTCTATCTATAACCTCAATGAATTGCACTATATCCTTTGAAAAACCAGCTCTTTCAATAGCTTGATGGATAATCTTCACCAAAGCGTTGTTAGAATGAATCGCTTCAGAACCACCTCTTAATACCACACAGTTACCCGATTTTATACATAATGCTGCTGCATCTACTGTTACATTTGGCCTGCTTTCATATATAATGGCGATTACCCCTAAAGGGACTACCATCTTTCCAATCATCAATCCGTTTGGCCTTTTCCACATTTGAGAGATGTTACCAACACTACTTTGAAGTTGTGCCACTTTTTGCACACCTTTAGCCATTTTGGTGATTCTTTCCTCGTTCAGTAACAGCCTATCTAAAAGACTGCTTGACATCCCAGTGTTTTTAGCAACTTCGACATCCTTTTGGTTTTCTGATATTATATAGTTTTTATTGGCCATTAGCTCTTCCGAAATATAGTTAAGAATTTTGATCTTATCCGTTTCAGAAGTTGAGCTAAAGTTTCTTGAAGTATCTTTAGCCTTTTTTGCCTTGCTTAAAACATACTCCTGTAAATTCACAATTTTGCCCTCCCTCTCTTGATTTTCTCCCCGTTTTTTTTTTATGTTTTTTAATTATATCATAACTTTTTGAATGTGAACGTAAAGGCAAAGCTCACCTTTTTTATATAATTATATTATTTCATGAAATAGTTCTTTTACTTTTGCTTTTAATTCCTTTAATAGGTTTTCTCCTTGGCTTGTAATAGAGTAATATATTCTTTTTTTACCTTCTACTATTTCAGTTCTTTTAGTGAGAAGATTTTCTTTTTCCATCTTGTGTAGTAAGGGATACAAAGTACCTGGGCTTATATTGTAACCGTGCCTTTTTAACTCAGAAATCATCCAGCTTCCATAGATTGGAGCTTTTTGTGCATGGTGCAATATATGTATTTGAATTAAACCATTCAAGATTTTATTTAAATATTTATTCATTTTAATGCGATCGTTTGATTCTTTTATGACTATTTTCCCCCTTTCGTTTTAATTAACTGCATTACCAAGTTTAGATTTGAGAAGGAAAAGAGTAAAAACAGCGGCACTTTCTACTATCATGGAAAAGATAACCAAACTAACGATTGTATGATCATACAAGACCCCCATAATAGCACTACCTATGAACCAAAAAAAGCCGAAGATAGCGTTAAAAAAACCATATGCGGTTCCTCTTTTTTCAGGGGTAACGATATCCGCTACTACAGATTTTAAAATCGATTCTTGGGCTCCCATTCCGATTCCCCACAAAATAACGCCTAAGATCACTACCAATGAAGAGTTAGATAAAAATGAAAAGGGAGAAAAGAATATTGATAGACTGGAAGCAATTATGAGACTGGTAACTCCGACTTTATCGTAAAACAAACCAAAGATCAATGCAGAAACAGCATCAACTCCCATAGCTATCGCATACATAAAAGGTATCATAGTTGGACTGAAAATATCAATTCTTTGAAAATGGAACGCCAACAAAGGAAAATCTGCAAAACCTGCTGCGATTAAGGAGATGGCTACTAAGTACAACCAGTACGATTTTGAGATCCCCTCAAAGTTAATCGTCTCCTCTTTCACTTCAAATTTCTCGGGTTGTGGAAAGTTCAATCTACTAATTAACAGCAAGATTAAAGTAATCAATGCAGGTATCAATAATATTGCAAATGCGAATCGGTAGTTTGCTAACTTATCCCCTGACTTGAATAATAGAATCAAACTTAAAATAACAGGTCCTGAGACAGCTCCAATTTGATCAAGGACCTCTGCTATGGCAAATCCTTTACCACTTCCCACATTTCGCGCTGCATAAGACATAAGGGTATCTTTCGAAGGCTTTCTTATAGCTTTTCCTGTTCTTTCCATAATTATTAGCATAGCTGCTATTTCCCATCTTCCGGCAAGAGCCAATAAAGGAACCGCGAATAAATCCATCCCATACCCTAAAAAAGTGAAAAGCCAATATCTACGAGTTTTATCACTTAAATAACCAGTTAACAACCTCAAACCGTAACCTATGAACTCGCCTAAACCTGAAATGATTCCCACCGCAGTTGCACTCGCTCCTAATAAACCTAAATACGGACCGATTAAACTTCTTGCCCCTTCATGTGTGATATCTGCAAATAAACTCACAATTCCCATAGCAACTATAAAACCGATAGCCGTTTTTTTCGTTTTAGAGCACCTTCCTTTGTTTATTTTTTAAAGATATCTTCGCGAAGTATCCCATACTCATCGAAGCTACTTTTCATTGTGAATAATATTGTTAGGGTTACGGAAAGAGAGACCGACGTTAAAATAGCTACATATATGGCGATTTGGTATTTTATAGCTGTTTGTGGAGACGCCCCTCCCAAAATCTGACCTGTCATCATTCCAGGTAGATACACGATTCCAACTGTAGCCATGCTTGCTATGGTTGGTCTAAGAGCAGATATCAATGCGTTCCTTAAATATGGGAGTGTAGCTTCATAAACGGTGGCCCCATTTCCCAAAGCAAAAAAATATCTCTGTTTATTTCTTTGTATATCTTTGTAAAAATTACTAATTCCAATAATATCTCCTGTTAAAGCGTTACCTAAGAGCATTCCGCCAAGGACAACGAAATATCTTGCTGTGAAAATGTTATCCAATCTTAAAATTATAAAATCAAAGTAAAAAAGTACAATAAAATTTGAAATAGCAAGGGCAAAGAATACAGGCCAAATGAACCTTTTGAAATTTAAACCGCTACTACCAATCACTCGAAATACAGCAAAAGAGATCATAAAAAATAGCCAGCCTATATTCAACCATGTATAATCAAATTGGAAAAGATATACTAAAATTAAAGACATGATGAAAAGCTGGATGCTCATCCTGATCGTTGAAATTAAAGTATCTCGAGTTATTTTTAAATTAAAAATATAACTCAAGATAATGGGGAAAAATATTAATAAATAAGCCATTGCAAGTGAAAATAAAGAAATATCAGTTGTAGGTTCCATTATTATTCCCTCCCATCTCTATTATATTCAAACCTTCTTTATTTAACCATTCTTGATCATGAGATATTGCAATCAAAGTCCACTCTTTTTTTGATAATAAATATTCTATGACTTTATTTTTCATCTCTCTATCCAGAGAAGAGGTAATCTCATCCAATAAGTATAACTTTTTGTTTAAAAATGTAAAGATAGATATCAAAACTCTTTGTTTTTCTCCACCTGAAAGTGATTGGAAATCTTTATCTAAAATATTTTCGTGTAGTTCAAAAAAATCGAATAATTTTAGTAATTCTGATTCATTGAAAGATTTTTTAAGATTTATTTTATAATTCAATATAGTACGAATTATTTCTCTTACGGTTCCATCAGCAATATCTAATTCCTGCCCAATATACACAGCATCTCTTCTTAAATCCCATACATTTTTACCATTCAACTCTTCATTTTTGTATAGTAATTGTCCTTCGTCTGGTTTTATGAATCCTAAAAGTAGTCTAAAAATGGTGGTTTTCCCAATTCCAGATTTTCCAAAAATAAGTGTTTTACTCCCTTCTTGAACTTTGAGATTAAAATTTCTTAGGATGTACTTATCTTGGAATTTTTTTGAAACATTTTTAAATTCAATCAAAATTATTCCCTCCATATATCTAATGTCGATATCGAAAGACGATATTTATATTATAACTCTTTTTTTCAAATTGTCAATAAAAATGTCAGATTTTTCTATTGTTATGGTATAATTTTCTTCTGGAGGGATAAGTGTGAATATTAATCGATTCAGTGAAAATATCGTTATGCCTGTGTGCTTGGTCACTATTAAGAGTGGTTCTTTTGTTAATTCGATGACTGTGGCTTGGAGTACACCCCTTTCGTCAAATCCACCTCTGTTTGGATTTGCTATTAAAAAACAAAGATATACTTACCCCATGTTAATTAAGGAAAAAGAATTTACAGTCAGTTTTTTACCGTATGAGAAATCGGAGTTATCCGTAAAAGTTGGACGGATTTCTGCAAGAGAAGGTGATAAGCTCTCGGCAGCAGGAGTTAAGGTGAAAGATTCTGAATTCGTAAATGCCCCCTATATTGTTGATGGTTATTTTTCAATGGAATGCACGTTAGAAAATTCTTTTACTGTTGGAGATCATGAATTAGTTGTTGGAAAAGTGGTTGCTTTGCACAAAAATGAAGGATCATTAGAAAATTTAAAACCCTTGTTGTATCTAAGTAACGATACTTTTTCGACTCTTGATGCGACTAAAATTGAAAAGATCGATACTAAGAAAGTAATCGACGAGATTCGAAAAACAATAAAAAGAGGTGTGCAAGGTGATTGAAGAAGAAATTTCAAATAGCATCATTTTAGATATTGTAAAACCTTCTATCACCTTCCCAGAAATTAAGTTGGAAAAAGGGAATTCGTTAGGGTTATATACTACTAATACGGAATTAATGACCTCATATTTCTTTAAGTTAATTTCAGAACCTGAAAAGTACGCAAAAGAAGTTAAAATAAATGGATTTCTTGCAAACGGAATAAATTGGGTGGGAAGATCTTTTACACATATAGTGGTTCCTCAAATTTGGAAAGATAGCATATACAACATACTTAAAAACAAACCTAAAAGGCGTCATTTGATATTTATAGGAGCTAGAAAATGTGATATTAACTACGATGAGCTTTCTGACATTTCAACTATCATTTCTTATTATAAAAACGATTGCAGTATATTGGTGATAAGTGATTCTGTTGAACTATTACAAGCAACCACTGACAGAGTAGTTAATATGTTGGGAGAACCTATCGTATATGAATCAAAAGATTTTTTCAATTGATATTTTAGAAAAAAACGATTTTCTGAAATAAGATTTTGATTTTAAAAGGGCTACAGGGCAACAGCTAGATTTTAAAATTTAGGAGGATTTTGATGGCTTTAATAATAGACAAAGATGAAATCATAGGTACTTTAAAAAGAGAACTACAAGAAATAACAAATATGCAAGAATTTCAAAATCTAAAATCTAAATATTTAGGTAAAAAAGGTTTAATCAAGTCTCTAATGAACAATCTTAAAGATATCGACGATGTAGAATTAAAAAAAGAGTATGGTAAAAGTGTAAATGAATTGAAAGAAGAATTAGGAACTATTTTTGATGAAAAGTTGAGTGAGTTGGAAGAAAAGGAAAGGGAAGAAAAGGAGAAAAAAAACTGGGTTGATATTACGATTCCTGGGGCTCGTAGAAAGGTTGGGAAAGAAAATTTAATCACAAAAACAAGGAAAGAAATAGAAGAAATATTCATTGGAATGGGTTTTTCAGTAGCTGAAGGTCCAGAAATAGAGAATTCTTGGTACAATTTTGATGCGCTTAATACCCCTGAATGGCATCCTGCCAGAGAAATGCAGGATACTTTTTATTTATCTTTGGACAAAGAAAAGCTATTAAGAACGCATACTTCTCCCGTTCAAGTGAGAACTATGTTGAAAAGCAAACCGCCTTTGGCCATAATATCCCCTGGAAGGGTATATAGAAAAGATGAACTAGACGCCACGCATTCCCCCGTTTTTCATCAGGTAGAAGGGTTGTATGTTGATAGAAATGTTTCCGTTTCCCATCTAAAAATGTATCTTGAAGTTTTTGCTCAAAAATTTTTTGGGAATAAAGTTTCGATATTGTTACGCCCAAGCTATTTCCCTTTTACCGAACCGAGTTTTGAGGTAGATATCAGTTGTATCTTTTGTGGAGGAAAAGGGTGTAATGTTTGTAAAAATACTGGTTGGATAGAAATATTAGGAGCCGGTTTAGTTCATCCAAACGTTTTTCGAAGTGTTAATTACGATCCAAAAGTATGGCAAGGTTTTGCTTTTGGAATGGGAATTGAAAGAGTGGCGATGTTGAAATATAACATTCCAGATATAAGAGAATTTTATAAAAATGATGCAAGATTTATAGAAAATTTATAATCAACTATCCATCATTGACAAGCAAAATTTTAGAGGGAGGTAACGATGAAAGTATCTTTAAATTGGCTTGAAGAGTATATAAAAGTCACAAAAAATATCGAAGAATTAGTAAAAGAAATAAAACTTCACTCTGTAGATGTAGAAGGTTTTGAAAAAATGGGGAATGATCTTAACAATATAACAGTTGGAGAGATTAAGGAAATAACCCCACTTGAAAATGCTGATAATTTAGTAATTTGTAAGATAGACGTGGGGAAAGAGATCAAAAATATAGTCACTGGGGACCTTACGGTTAAGGTTGGAGAAAAAGTTCCAGTTGCACTTCCTGGGGCAACTTTAGCAAACAATATAAAAATAGAAGAACGAGAGTTCAAGGGAGTAATCTCTCAGGGAATGATGTGTTCTTTGAAGGAATTAGGTATATCTAGTGATGCGGATAAAATTTACAGAATAATAGATGATGTTCCGAATGGAACAGATTTTGTAAAATTTTTTGATCTGTATGACCACGTTTTAGAGATAGAGATACTTCCCAATAGACCTGATTTACTTTCTTATTTAGGTGTTGCCAAAGAGTTAGAAACGATAGATTGTGGTGTAGGATTTAAATTACCTGAGTATATAAAAATTAGTAAAGGTGAGGGGTTTCCCGTAAGAATAGAATATGAAAAATGTAATCGATATATGGCAACAGTTGTAAAAGATGTAAAAGTTGGACCATCCCCAATGTGGCTTGTTAAAAGGTTGGGAAGATCAGGAATAAGAAGTATAAACAATATTGTAGATATAACGAACTATGTAATGTTAGAAACAGGTCATCCTATCCATGCATTTGATTTAGATCTTATAGGGGATCAAATAATTGTTAGAAAAGCTAAAAAAGGTGAAAAAATCCTTCTTTTAGATGGTAAAGAGTACACTATGGAAGGAGCAGAAACACTTATAACCGACGGTGATAACATAATTGCACTTGGAGGCATAATGGGGGGAGAATTAAGCGGTATCAACGAAAATACGAAAGATATCTTACTAGAAGTTGCCCATTTTGATCCTGTTAATATAAGAAGGTCTTCCACTTACCATAAGATAACCTCTGATTCTTCGTATCGTTTTGAAAGAGGAGTTGATCCAAACAATAGTGAGATGGTAATGGGTAGATTGATTAAATTGATTAACGAATTGACAGGGGGAAAAGTAGACGGACCTACAACGGATATTTATCCCGAACCTATAAAAAATAAAGAAATATCGATTAAAAAAAGTTATATAAACAATAGATTGGGAAAAGAATTAGCAGAAAAAGAAATTGAACAAATATTAAAAAAATTAGATTTCCCTTTCACAAAAGTGGAAAAAAGTTCACACCAGAAGGAAATGGAAGATGTAAACAAGAAAACGAATTTATCCTTTGATACAATAGATGAAGAATGGAAGGTTTCTATTCCTACAAAAAGGCCAGATATTACCCAAGAAATTGATCTTGTTGAAGAGGTTGGTAGAGTTTATGGCTACTCAAAAATACAGTCTGCTTTCCCAAATCTAAATGGAATGATAGGAAGTAAGGGAGATTTTGTTTCTTTTAAAGAGAAGGTAGCGGATATTATGTTGGCTAACGGTTATCATGAGGCAAAGACCTTTCCATTGAACAATGGCAATAGAATGTGGATGGAAAACGAATTGGATTTAAAATTGATTAATCCTATCTCCTCAGAATTAGAATACATGTCATCCAAATTGATATATGGTTTGTTGGATTCGGCTTCATTTAATTATAGAAATCAAATAAAAGATATAAAAATGTTCGAAATTGATAAAGTTTTCCAAGCAGAGAAAGGTAGTGAGACAGGTGCCAAGGAATTTACTAACCTTGCCTTTGTGGCTACGGGAAGAGAAAATAATGATGATTTCACAGATAAGAGAGAGGTTACATTTTATTCTGTAAAAGGTGCTTTAGAAAACTTGTTGAATGAATTCCATGTAAAAGTAGAATACGTAAGAAACGATCAATCTGGTTTTTTGAAAGCACAAAGTGCTCTTTTATTTATTAACAGTGAAGAAGTTGGCTTTTTAGGTTTACTTGATCCAGTGATAGCCGATAATTATTACGAAATAAAAGATCCAATATATATCTGTGAGATTAACTTAAACAAAATATTTGAAGGTAAGAAGGAAATAAAAAGAGAATTCAGAAAAGTAGATTTACCTGCTATCAAAAGAGAGTATTCTATGATTGTTCCACTAAACATTGAATTTAAAGAGATTCAAGAAATAATAATAAATGTGGCAGATATTGTAGAAGATTTTAAAATTTTTGATGTTTACAGAGGAAAAAACATAGAAGAAGATAAAACAAGTATAACCGTTTCAATAGTTTATAGATCAGAAAATAAAACTTTGACGGAAGAAGAAGTCAATCAAGTCGAAAGATCTATTTTAGAAAGTTTGAACAATAAAGGGATCAAACTTCGAGAAAGCTAGGCATAAGATTGACCTAGATATAGATAATAGACACTTTAGTAATAAAAAGATTTTCAAAAATAAAATTTTGATTTTTAAAGGGTTACAGGGCGGAGCCCTCCCATCCAATTGTGGGTGGGATGCAGGGCGAAGGGGTGCTAAAGTAAGTTTTAGAATTTATAAAGACAGTAATAGATAAAGAAAGGAGAAAGAGATGCAAAGAAATGTCACAAGTTACTTAATAATGTTGAATGTTTTAATATTTATAATGATGTTTTTATTTGGCGGTATAAGCGCTTTTTCTAACCCACGTATATACATACTTTTTGGTGCCCAACTAGGTAATTTAATCACAGCTGGAGAATGGTTCAGACTGATTACTTCAATGTTTGTTCATGGTGGCCTATTTCACATATTTTTCAATATGATCGCTTTATTTTACGTGGGTAACTTAGTTGAAAGGGCTTATGGAAAAGAAAGATTCATTTCTATATACATGTTATCAGGTATTTTTGGTAATCTTTTAACCCACTTATTTTTACCCAGTGCAATCTCTGTAGGAGCATCAGGTGCAATATTCGGATTGATAGGCCTACTTTTTGGAGCGGGATTTAGACACGATACCCCTACTATATTAAGACCTGTAACAGGTACCGCTCTACTCCCAATTATCTTAATAAACGTGATCTGGGGATTCTTACCGGGTGCTAATATAAACAATTTTGCCCATTTAGGAGGATTAGGGATAGGTTTTACCTTTGGCTGGTTAACACCTATAAGGTACACGAAGAGGAGTTACCAAACATGGAGAACGCTTTCTTACTTGTCTTACGGATTAATTATTGCAAGTTTTATTTTACTTTTGATATTCGATTTTAGATATTACATATTTTAATTAAAACTCTTTTTTGAGGTGATATATTTGACCCTAGACGATTTGGTTGGTAAAAATGTTATAGAAGAAAGTATCAAAAGGATTTATGAAAGAGATAAAGAAATAAATTCGGTTTTAAGAATAGAAAAGGTAGAAGGCAACAAAGATGGCAATTACTTTGGCATACCTTTCTTGGTCAAGGATAACATTTTAGTTGAAGGTACAAAAACAACAAACGGTTCTAAAATCCTTGAAAATTATAGTTCCCCTTACACCGCAACTGCCGTTGAAAAACTTTTAAAAGCAGGTTTTACAGTAGTAGGAAAAACTAATATGGACGAGTTTGCCATGGGTAATACCAATGAACATTCAGCCTTTGGGCCTGTAAAAAATCCTAAGGATTTGAAACGAGTTCCAGGGGGTAGTAGTGGAGGTTCAGCTGCAGCGGTAGCAGCAGGATACGTTCCATTTTCTTTGGGATCTGATACAGGAGGATCGGTAAGACAACCTGCCGCCTTTTGCGGTGTTGTAGGATTTAAGCCGTCATACGGTATGATATCACGATACGGTTTAACCGCTTTTTCATCTTCGCTGGATCAAATAGGTGTTTTTGCAAATAATGTTAAGGACGTCAGAACGGTTACAGAAATTATGAAAGGAAAAGATCCCAAGGATTCAACCACATTGGAGCACGATAAAGATCTCGTAAAAAATGTAGATATTGATTTATCCCAAACTAAAATTTGCATTCCAAAGGTTGTTTACCATGAAAATGCAGATGATAATGTAATAAAACAATTTGAAAGGGTTATTAACTTTTTGAGAAGCAAAGGAGCAAAAGTTGATATAAAAGATATACCAGAACTGGAATATTCAGTAGCTATTTATTATATAATAGCTCCTGCTGAAGCCTCATCCAATCTTTCAAGATACGATGGAGTCAAATACGGATTGAGGAACCATGCCTTAGGTTTAAATAAAATGTATAAAGCTACCAGAGAGGGTGGCTTAGGAATAGAGGTAAAAAGGAGAATAATGATGGGGACTTTTAACCTTTCTTCTCTTTATTATGATCAATATTACTCAAAGGCCTCAAAAGTAAGAAAATTGTTGAGTAACAAAATGAAGGAAATTTTGAATGATTATCATTTGATAATGACCCCCACATCTCCTGTTCTTCCACCAAAGATAGGGGAAAAGTTAAAACCTTTAGACTATTATTTAATGGATATTTTTACAATTCCTGCGAATTTAACTGGGTCACCTGCCATAAGTATTCCCTTTGGTGATGTCCAAGGGTTACCTTTTGGTATACAATTCATTGGTCGCTACATGAAAGATGAGGAACTATTAACTATAGCAGACAATTTCTTTAAAGAGACCCCTAGGGAGTTGAAAAATTATGTATAAAACCATTATAGGATTGGAAATACACGCCCAATTACTAACAAAATCTAAAGCCTTTTGTTCATGCAGTACAGAACATTTTGAAGCTGAGCCGAATATTAATATTTGCCCAGTGTGTACGGGGCAACCTGGAACATTGCCGGTATTAAACGAAGAAGCGCTTAAACTTGCGATAAAAACTGGATTAATACTAAATGGGCAGATAAATAAGTTTTCTAGGTTTGATAGAAAGAATTATTTTTACCCTGATTTGCCAAAAGGTTATCAAATTACACAATATTTTCATCCCATAGTAAGTGGTGGATACATCGACGTTGAAGGCAAAAAGATAAGAATAAGAAGGATGCATTTGGAAGAAGACACCGCTAAGATGCTTCATGAAGGTGATCAAATTTCCTCTGCTCAAGAAAGTTTAATAGATTTTAATAGAGCAGGTATACCTCTTTTAGAGATTGTAACAGAACCGGATATTGAGACTCCTAAACAGGCAAGGATTTTTATGGAGAAATTGAGAAATTTGCTTAGGTACGCTGATGTTTCAACGGGTGATATGGAAAAAGGAGCCTTGAGATGTGATGCAAATATTTCTATTCTCAACCAAGAAAACAAAGAAATAAGTAAAAGGGTAGAGATTAAGAATATAAACTCATTCAAATTTGTAGAAAAAGCGTTAGAATATGAAAGAGATAGAATTATCAATAATTTAGAAAAAGGTGGAGAGTTAATACAAGAAACGAGAGGTTGGGATGCCAACAAAAAAGAGACATTTTCAATGAGAACAAAAGAAGAGGAAATGGACTACAGGTATTTTCCCGAACCAGATCTCCCTATACTGATTCTGAACGATGAACTTATTGAAACCGTTAGAAAACTCATTCCGGAAATGCCAGAAGAGAAAGCTAAAAGGTTTGTTTCACAGTACAATATACCTGAATATGATGCACAAATTCTCTCTTCAGACAAAGAGTTAGCTGATTATTATGAAAGATGTGTAGAATTGGCTAAGGATGCCAAATTTGTTAGTAATTTTATCTTAACTGAGTTATTAAGAGAGATGAAAGAAAATGAGGATAGTATTGAAACTGTAAAAATTAAACCCGAACATTTTGCAGAATTAAAAATGCTTTTAGATACGAATACAATTTCAACAAAGATCGCCAAAGATATATTTCCCGAGATGTATAGAACGGGTGATAGCCCTAAACAGATTGTTGAAAAGAAAGGTTTAAAGCAAATAGAAAACGAAGATGAACTAAGAAAAATAATTGAAAATGTCTTAAAAGAAAATACCGATAGTGTTGAAAAATATAAAAATGGGAAAAAGAAGCTGTTGGGATTTTTTGTCGGCCAAGTTATGAAAGAGACGAAAGGTAAAGCTAACCCCCAAAAAACAAACGAAATACTCAAAGAATTACTTGAAGATAATTGATAATCACCACGAGGTGATGAACCTTGAGAAAATTGTATTTTATCTGGTTTTTTATGTTTATTTCGACAGTAATCTTATCTTATGTAGGTTACACTCCTTTTGAACCAGAGATAGAGAATAAAGGAGCAACCTTTTCACTGTCCACGTCATCTTTTGAAGATTTTGGATTAGAGATCGGTTATTCCGATTACAACTCTTTATATATAGAAAATAAAATCTTTAACAGGACGATAAAATTGAAAAGTGGAGAATCTTTTTTTAAAATGTTTGTGAATGTACCAGTATACAACAGTGAATTTGGTGTGGGATATGAGTACAAACTTGAAAATAATTTTTTAGGAGTTTTGACAGTAAAAAATTTTCAAAGAGTTGAGGTTAAAAATGTCGACCACGATATATATAACTTCATTCAAGCTAAGTTCAATGCCCCTTCATATGCTATAGGAAATCTATTTCTTTTTAACAATAAAAATATGAATCTATTTAAAGTAAAAGCTCAAATATTTAGGCCTGTAGAAATACCTATTAGTTTAGGTTATTCAAATGGTTTGTATTTAAATATTCCTCTTGTTAACCTAGATAGTTACTATGTCGATACGATAGACATAGGAGCATCACTGATACAACAAAAATGGTATCCAAATATTGGATTCTCAATTCCTATGAATGTATTCGGTCAACAGTTGCATCTTGGTACAAGAATAGCTTTTGGTCAAGACTTTTTTTACGAATTTTATCTTTATAATGAAAATCTTAAGTTGCCTCTACTTTTTTCGTTCAACGAAAAAGGAGGAAGTTTGTTTTTTGAATTCTAATTATATTGCAGTATATTTACACATACCTTTTTGTGTGAAGAGATGCCTTTATTGTGATTATGTGTCTACAACTGATTTTTCCTTAAAAGAAGAATATTTTAACGCATTATACAAAGAAATCGCTTTGAAAGGTGAAAAATTAAAAGATAGGAAGGTTAGAACGGTTTATTTTGGAGGTGGAACCCCATCCTTTGTTGAGGAAGAATTTATTTTACAAACCTTTCGTACATTACAAGGACATATGGATCTATCTAATTTAGAGGAATTCACGATAGAGGTAAATCCCGAAAGTGTTGATGAGAAAAAAGTGCAACTTTACAAGGAAATTGGGATTAACAGAATATCTATAGGGTTCCAAAGTACTTCTGATAAGATATTAAAAACCGTGGGCAGAGCCCATGATTTTAATAAAGGGTTAAAATCTTATGAACTTTTGGCATCTTTTTATGATAATATAAATGTGGATTTTATTCTTGGATTACCTTATGAAAATTTTGAGACGGTTAATAGTAATTTAGAGTTTATAGAAAAGATGAAACCCTCTCATATTTCTTATTATTTATTGGATTCTTCACACAATACTCCTTTAAAACATTTTCTTGAAATCAAGGAAATGAAACTTCCGGAAGATGACTTAGTAGATGAACTTCTTGATTATATCTATGATCAATTGGAAAAATTAGAATATAACAGATATGAAATTTCAAGTTGGTCCCTACCCAACAAAGAATGTATTCACAATCAATTTTATTGGTATAACTTAGATTATGTAGGATTTGGGGTTTCTGCAGGAGGGCATATCAACAACGAGAGATATGTGAATACCTCAGATGTTAAAGCGTATATTACAAAATTAAATGATGATGAACTTCCATACGATACAAAAAATGTGAATGATGAGTTTACTGAATTGTTAGAGACTCTTTTTATGTCTTTGAGACTAACAAGAGGAATAACTTATGACTCTTTGGTAAAAAGGTTTTCTAAAAGTTTGGTTGATAATGTCTTAAATCAAACAAAAAATAATTTGGACGGGTATATATCTATTGATGATTCTATTAAATTAACTACAAAAGGCTTAAATTTTTCAAGGTATGTTTTTGAGAAGTTATTAGAGGTATCTTCAATTTAAGGGAGGCTTTTTCTTGGGTAAGAAGGACGAAGTTGAAAGTTATTTGAAAAATAAAAATTTTAATGATCCCAATTTATTCAAAGGAAGGAAAGACTGGGACAAATATTTTATGGAAGTGGCGGATTTGGTAAGTAAAAGGTCTACCTGTTTGCATAGAAAGGTTGGAGCCGTAATAGTAAAAGAAAAAAGGATCTTAGCGACTGGTTACAATCAACCACCATCTGGTTTTCCTCACTGCGATGATATAGGTTGTATAAGAGACGACTTAGGTATAAAAAGTGGGGAAAACCAAGAAATTTGTTACGGTCTTCATGCAGAACAAAATGCCTTGATGCAAGCCGCTAAATTTGGGATTAGTACTGATAACGCATCAATTTATATCACGCATCAACCTTGTTCCGTATGTGCCAGGTTGATAATAAATGCCGGCATCAAGAAGGTTTATTATAGAGAAGGCTATCCGGATAGTCTAACACAATTGTTTTTTAATACGTGCAACATACAAACAAAAATTATCGAATGATCAAAATCAAATAGCAAAATTGAAAGGTGGGATAAAATGCCTGTAGAGAGATATTTTAAGTATTTAAGAAAAGACAGAATGACTCATGTGTGGTGTCCCGGATGTGGTAATGGAATAATAATGAAAAATTTTGTGGAAGCGGTGGATAATTTAAGTTTAGATAAAAACAAGGTGGCAGTTATATCGGGAATAGGATGTTCTTCAAGAGTGACTGGGTACCTTGATTTTAACACTATGCACACACTCCATGGAAGAGCTGTTGCCTTTGCAACTGGAGTTAAATTAGCAAAACCAGAGTTTGATGTGGTAGTAATGGGAGGAGATGGAGATATACTAGCAATAGGTGGAAATCATTTCATTCATGCTTGCCGTAGAAATATGGATCTAACAGTTATTATCTTCAACAATTCTATTTATGGCATGACAGGCGGACAATATTCCCCTGAAACTCCTACTGGAACCTATGCTTCAACTTCTCCTTATGGGAATTTAGAAAACAATTTTGATGCAGTTAATCTTGCAATAACTTCTGGTGCCACTTACGTCGCTAGATCCACCGTTTTTCATTACATGTTATCAGTTAAATACATAGAAAACGCCTTAAAACACAAAGGTATGTCAGTTGTTGAGATAGTCACAAATTGTCATACTTATTATGGAAGATACAACAAAATGACAAGCCCCACTCAAATGTTGCAATATTTCAAAGATAACTCTGTTATGTTGAGCAAAGCCAAAAGTATGAATGAAAATGACTTGAAAGATAAGATAATAATAGGTGAATTTCTGAATGTTGAAAAAGAAGGCTACATTGATAGGTATGAAAAATTAAGGAAAAAATTGGTTTCACAGGAGGTATCACCGAAATGAGTAGTTTAATAAGTACACCTAATTCGGTGAGATTCAGCGGAGAAGCCGGTCAAGGTAACATCTTAATGGGAATAATATTTGCAAAAGCACTGGTAAAAGAAGGATTTTGGGTTGTTCAATCTCAACATTATGGTGCACAGGTGAGAGGTGGACTTTCTTATTGTGATGTGCTCTTTGATCAAGAACCTATAGATTATCCCGAGGCTAAAAATTTTGATATATTGTATTTGATGCATAATGTTGGTTTAAATCATATTGGGAATCTCAAAAGAAATGGTATTTTATTCTACGATGAAAAATTTGTTGAAAATATACCCCAGTATGTAGAAAGAATCACCAAAAAAATAATCAAAGTTCCAGCTTCACAAATAGCTATAGAAGAATTATCAAACAAAAATGTGGCAAATATGATAGGGTTAGGGGTTCTTTGCTCAGTAACTCAGATAATAAGTTTGGAAAGTCTTATAGAAGAAGTCAAATCGAACGTATCAAAAAATTACATAGAGATTGATGAAAAAGCCATCAAAATTGGTTATGATTTATGCAAAAAAAGGTATCCGTTAGAGTCAACTAAAATGTATAAAAAATTAGGGAAAGGTTATGAATAGAAATAATGAAAACAGGAGTCTAAAAAGTAGTTTTTCTTATGCTTTGAAAGGGCTCATCGAAATTTATAAATCTCAAAGAAACTTTAGAATACAAAGTTTAATAGGGTTAATAGTGTTAATTGTTGCTATTTTTGCCAACTTAACTGAAGTTGAGTTTATACTTTTAATATTCACAGTTATGCTAGTGTTGATTATGGAAACAGTGAATACCGTAGCAGAGAAACTGTTGGATTTTCTTCATCCTTTTTATAGCTCTTCGGTAAAGATAATCAAAGATGTTTCTGCTGCATCGGTTTTTATAACTTCTATCTTCGCTGTTGCGATTGGAATAATTATATTTGGTCATTCTTTTTTCAATCTAAGCCCTAAATATGGTATAATTTTAGCAATAGTTTTTTTGCTTTTGTTGAATTTATGTGGCTTTATATATAAAAAAAGAGAAAAATAATGAGGAGGAAAATGCTTGGATCAGATAAAGGTCTTAATAGTTGATGACTCTGCTTTCATGCGAATGGTTCTAAAAGATATTATAGACAAGGAACCTGACATGAAAGTAGTTGGATTAGCCAAAGATGGAATTGAAGCGGTAGAAAAAGCTTTGTCTTTAAATCCAGACGTGATTACTTTAGATGTTGAAATGCCTAAAAAAAACGGGCTTGATGCTTTAAGTGAGATAATGTTAAAATCTCCAACAAGGGTTATTATGGTAAGTAGTTTGACTTCAAAAGAAGCCTCTATTACAATAGAATGTTTAGAAAAGGGAGCTTTTGATTTCATTCAAAAACCGGCTGGAAGTACCTCTTGGACTATAAGAGACGTTCAAGATGAATTGCTGAGAAAGATAAGAGAAAGTATGAATGTCTCTATCGAAAAATTGAAAAGTATCCATTTTGTTGGAAGCAAGAAGATAAAGAAAAGTGCAAGAGTAAATATATTGGGAGAAAAAGTTGTGTTGATAGCAAGTTCAACAGGAGGTCCTCGTTCTTTAGATGTTATAATTCCGCAACTACCTGAAAATTTGAATGTTCCTATAATTATTGTTCAACACATGCCGGCAGGTTTCACAGCTTCTTTAGCTTATAGATTGGATAAAATTTCAAATTTAAAGGTTAAAGAAGCCCAAGATGGTGAATTTTTACAAAAGAATGTTGTATACATTGCTCCCGGGGATTTTCATTTAGGTTTAAAACAGGAGGATCATAAAATAAAGTTGTTTTTAGATAAAAGCGATAAAATTAATAATGTACGACCTTCTGCTGATTTCACTTTTGATCTGGCTGCTGAAATTTTTAAAGAAAACTCATTGGCAGTTATTCTGACAGGAATGGGAAGAGACGGTGCGAAAGGGGTATTTAAAGTTAAACATTACGGTGGAAAGGTTATAGCAGAGTCGAAAGAAACTTCCGTGGTTTATGGAATGCCAAAAATTGTTGCCCAAGAAGGTTATGCGGATTTTGTTCTTCCAAATTACGATATTGCAGAAAAGATATTAGAAATTTTAACTGATCAATCAAGGGGGATAAAAAGATGAGTAAAAGGGTAATTCAGCGGTTAATAATTTTTGGCTTTTTATTTCTCTCTTTTACTACCTTTGCAAAAACGCTTTATTTTCAATGGAGAGAGGTAGATCCGGCTTACTATTTTGAAGATGGAGAAAATCTATATGTTAGTTTAAAAGTCATTTCTGAAAAGAGTGGAAGAACTTTAGATGTATATAACGATACTTTGATTTACGTAAAAGACAGCAAATGGAACGTTTTTATTTTTCCCCAGAATAGTTTAGCAATTATTAACAGCACCGAATCTATTCGTTTCTATCCAAATGATCTAAAAGTGATTGATGGAGAAATTTATTTAACTACAGAGTTGATAGCGAAGTTGATCAACTTAGAACTCTTTTCTAATGATTCTGCTGTTTACTTGAATCTGCCACTAACTCAAGTAAGTTCAATAAAAACGATCATACAGAAAACTGATGCCAGAATAATAATAGAGCTTTCTTCAAGCCCTGAAGATGTTGGAATATACCCGTTAGTTAATAAATCCGGATATTTAATTAAGATAAAAGGTGCCGAAATTCCTGATTCTTATTACTATGAAGAATACAACAATAAGATCAATTACATAAAGGCATATCACTATTCACCAACAGAAGTTTGGATACAAGTAAAACTGAATAACTCCGCTGATTTGGAAGAATTAATTGAAGAAAATAGAATCATATTAGACCTTTCTTTTAGAGATACAATCACTCTGCCTGTTTTAGTCTTGGATCCAGGTCATGGAGGGATAGATCCGGGAGCAGTTGGCCCCAACCAAACTTTTGAAAAAGATATTACTTTAAAAGTAGCAAAAAGAGCTCAAGAACTTTTGAAACCGTACAGTGTTAACGTTTATTTGACTAGGACAAATGATGTATACGTTGATTTACATGATAGAGCAGTTTTTTCTAATGAAAAAGGTGCAGATTTATTCATTAGTTTACACTTGAATGATTATCCTCAAGATTCTTCAGTTTACGGATCAGAGGTTTACTATTTTGATTTTTCAGAAAGCACGTATGCAAGAAGAATAGCCTACCGTGAAAATTTAGATTTGAATACTGATAAAAATCTTATAGAAACATGGGTAACGGATAAAGAAAACAGTCTAGATGAAAGTGAGAAGTTTGCCAATATATTGGGAAGTTATTTGAATGTAAATGGGGTTAAATTTAGGGGCGTTCATACGGCGGAGTTCGCTGTTTTGGCTTATACTAGGAGTCCCGCAGTTTTATTTGAAATGGAATTTATCAGTAATCCTCAAGTAGTAGATGAATTTACGAATGGGCACTATGTGGATGTTTTTGCAGAAATTATTAAAAACGCAGTCATTGACTTTTTTGGTCTAAAATAGGGCGTTGGGGTGGCCCCCCAACCCAAACGTTGGGGTAAACCCCAAGCCCCTAAAACCTTTTTAAAAACCATAAAACAATTAAAAAACATCGTTTAGAAAACCGGCAAACCAAACCCCCAGAAGAATTTTAAATCTATTTTGATTAATTGGTTCGCACAAACCAGCGAACAACAAAGGAGGTTAATTTATTTGCAAGAGAAGGCAAAAATTCCTACTGATATATTGATTTTTCTTGTTTTGTTTGCTTTAATACCTTTTTTAATGGTACCCAATTTGGTTTATGAGTATTCCACTCAAAAACATTTGGTTTTTTCTTTATTCATGGTTGTTATTTTAATTTATTATTTGTTAAAATACTTTTCTAAACCTATTTCAATAAAGTTCACTTATCCACACATTTTTTTATCTTTTTTCAGTATTTCTGCCTTTTTATCTTTGATATCAGTTTACATAGAGAATAAATATTACCTACCTACGTCAGCTGGAGTAGCCTTCTACATAGTCCTTATTGCTTTTTTTTCGTATGTAATTAGTACGCGCTTTGGAAAGGATTTTAAATTCATCGAATATGGTCTTTTTATTTTTATGGTTACGGGAACTGTTATAGCCATAGATGGGCTTTTGAACAAGTTTTTAGGCTTTGATTTGTTCTTTGGTAAGTATGGAGACCCTTCTCAAAGAATAGCCTTAAGAACGACTATCGGGAACCCTAATTTTGTTTCAGACTATTTGGCACAGCTATTACCAATTTCTATATATTTTACTTTGAGAAAGAATACGAGTATCTACATTAGAATATATGCTTTAGCGAATGTTTTTATAATGTATTGGGTTGTTTTGTTAGCACAAACTCGTTCTATTTACCTCGCCACTTTTGTTGGATTAGGATTCACTATAATATCTTTTCTCATTTCCAATAAAAAAGATACCTTGAAAAATTATATAAAAAGTAAAGAGTTTAAAATATGGATAATTCTGGTTTTATCTGTTTTAGCCTTTTTATTCCTTATGTTTAATTTTGAAACGCCATTCAACAGAGGTGGAGAGGTGATAGCGGCAGACCGCTTCGCAGCTATGGCTTCTGTTTCTTCTTGGGATGAAAGAAGTTTGTCCTGGCTCTCCGCTGTAAAACAATTTGCAGATGAGAATCATAAAAACCATTTTATAATTGGAAGTGGAATAAATACATATCCCGTTTATGCGGTTCATTACCTAGCTGATGTACAAGCGGAAAATCCTGAGAGATTTTTATATGCATGGAATAACTTCAAAAGAGCTCACAACGATTATCTACAAGTGTTGGGAGAGACAGGTATTTTAGGTTTTTCTTCAATATTGTTAATGCTCGTAAGTTTAATGGTGATATATTTTAAAGTTCTAAAACTTGAAAAAGATGATGACAACAAGAGCCTTTTATTCCCCTTATTTGGATGGAGCGCCGCAGTCATGGCAATCCATGCATTCACAGAGTTTGCATTTCACATGCATCCAAACCTTATATTAAGTGTATTTATCCTCTCAAGTGCTGTATCAGAACAGTTCAATTCACATGTGAAAAGCTTTAATATCAAAAATAGTCAGGTTGTGATTATTCCTTTAGTTTTGGTTGGAATAGTGGCGTCGTATTACAAAATAAACGAAGTTACATCAGAAGCTTTTTTCGTTAAAGGAAATCGTGAATACAATTCAATGGTATCTCTTATTAACGCTACTGAAAGTCAAATACCAAATATTATAAGCCAACTTGAAGCTCAAAAATCCAGTCTTCAAAAACAATTGATGAATTACACTCCAGGGAGTGTGAATTTTCAAAGGATAACTCAAAGTATAAACCAGATAGACACACAGATAGAAGATTATAAAAATATGCAGTTATCATACGAGAATAGAGCAGAACAAAGCTATAAGAATGCCTTTGAATATTTCCAGAAATCATTAAAATGGAATCCGAATTTCGGCAAATCGGCATTTTACCTGTCTCAACTTTTGACGTCTAGCATTCGGCAGAATTCCCTTACTTATGAAGATTTACCTAAAATATTTGAAAAAGAAATCGACGGTTACGATTTTATGATCGAAGAGTTCGAAGGTGCAATGGATTTAATGCCATTTCCTGATAATATTTTAAGAGACACCGTAGAACCGATTTATTCCAGCGACTTGAACAACAATGCTAAACAGATTACTTTAAAAATTCAAACCCTCTACGATGGAATAAATCAGTTAGAATATTCATACTTATCATTCAATGAAAAGAATGCCTATAGATTAATAGGCAGAATATATTATAACATCGTAATTCTATACGAACAGCTAAAGGATTACATTCCACTAGATAAGTTAAAGACAGTAGAAAAACTTCAAGACGAGGCTTACAATAATTTTCATCATTGGGAGCAGCAAGCTATATACATCCTTCCTGGGGGTTGGAATAGGTTTCCTGAATGGGAAGATGTTTATTATGAATATTTGCTGTTAACCGTAAGGCTGATAAATATATATCCACAAGATGAATTAATAAACAAAATAGTTTTCATTACTCAAAAAGAGGGAGAAGCAGATTATTACATGGCCCAAAAATCTAGAGGGATACCAGATAGTTCATTAAAATTGTTATCTGAGTTATATTCAACTTTGAGAGATGAAAATTTAAAAAATCAACTAGTAGAAAACATTGTTAGCAATTATAAAGCTGTTTATAACTATTACAAGAGTTTAAAAGAAGAAGGATCACCCAATTATTCTAGATATCAAGATAGAATCGAAAGTTTCTTCAGTGATTACGAATTTTTCACAAGAAGGATGGTAAAGTAATGATCAAAGTAATGACGTTTTTGTTGTTGATATCTTTGAGTTGGTTTTTGATTGTATTTTCTGCTTATTTGAAAATAAACTCTTATGGATACACACTTGAAGGTAGCCTGAAGGATTTCTACGTTGAAAATTCTTCTTTGATGAAAGTTATACCTTTTATAGAAGATGACCAAATTGAAGAAGCTGAATTGAATGGATATGAAATTTATAAGTCAAGTATGATAGTCCCCTAT
>NZ_AZRM01000028.1 GCF_002895605.1 Petrotoga miotherma DSM 10691 | reverse complement strand
AGTTGTGTAAGGCTGCAAAATTAAGAAAGGCGGTTTTCACCGCCTCTTTAAAAATTTGTATAATTTAAATTTTTTCTTTGTTTTGGGTTATTTCAGTGGGAACTTCTTTTATGTGAAGGTCTAATTGGTTGAAAGGTATCTCGACTTTATTTTCTTCGAATTTTTGTTTAATCGACTTTGCTACATCCATCGACGAAGCAAGGAAATTTTCTTGTTTTGCCCAAAACCGTACAATAAAGTTTATAGAAGAATCGGCGTATCCATCGAAAAGAATCATTGGTTGATGGTCATCATCTATATGCACTAATTCAGCTGATCGTACTGCTTCATCTATTATGTTTATTACCTTGTTCAGATCGGATGAATAAGATACTCCAACTTTTACCTCGTTTCTTCTTATGGTGGTAGGCCAATAATGAATGATCTTGCTTGACCATACTTCTCTACTAGGAAGATGAACTCTTCTCCCATCCCATGTTCTTATGACCACGTGGTTAACGTTTATCTCTTCTACTGATCCAGATATTCCATTTATTTCCACAGCTTCACCATCTACTACTAAATGGTTCAACATTATTAAAAATCCACAGATTAAGTTACCAAGAGGTTCTTGTACAGCAAAGGCGACTATTATACCACTTATACCTAACCCAGCCAAAAAAGCGCTAAGGTTGGTAAAAATAACAGAAATAATGATAAAACCACCTAAGGTATACATAGCTATGTTCAATATTGTCATTAAAGATTTCCTGTATTGAAGCGTTACTCTACCGCTTTTTTCTGCTGTGGTTATTATGATTTTATACATAAGTTTAGCCAAATACCTAGCGATAAAGAGGATTGCGAGACTAATTCCAATTCTTATTAAATAATTGATCGTTGTTTGAAGCCATTCTGGCATTTTAACTACCCCCCTTAAATAAATAATCTGTTGTATTCATAGTTAATGATACTCATTGCATATATAACAGAAGTTTCAAAACGAAAGATACTTTTACCCAAATTAACAGTTTTGAATTCGTTTGTAGCAAAAAATTCTTTTTCTCTTTTTGAAAATCCATACTCTGGACCAACAACTAAGTTTATTTTTTGGCTACCTTTTAATTCTTTTAAGACTTTTCTTAAATTATCATTTTTTCCATCTAAGTCCAGTACTAGAGTGTCTTTCTTAGGAATTTCCTTGAATTTTACAAAATTAATTTGGGGAATATGGGCAAAAACAGTTTGTTTAGAAGTTCCTATTATGGACCTTTGAAACTTGTTCAAATTTTTATAATTTATATCTGATTTTTCCCCTCGGTAAAGATAAAAAGTATTCGCCCTTAATTCAACCATTTTTTCTAATAGCAAATGCATTCTATCCCATTTACTCATACCCAAATATACTGATACATATGGTTTGTAATTTTCTTGTGGTTTTTCTTTGTCTATAATTTCAAGGATCGTTTCTTTTTTACCTATTTTTACTATTGTTGCAGTATATATAAAGCCATCTCCCGTTATTACTTTTATTATTTCCCCTTCGACTTTTTTTGTTATTTTTATGTGTGCGGTTTCTTCTTTGTTTAAAATAATTTCTTCATTTATTTTTTTGCCGTAAAACGTATTTGGCATTTATAATCAACCTATGAACTCTTTCCCCATGTAAGGTATGAGTTTTTCAGGAATTTTTATCTTCCCATTAGCTGTTTGATAATTTTCCATTATAGCTACTAAAGTTCTTCCCACTGCTAATCCTGAACCATTTAGTGTGTGAACAAAATTTAACTTGTTTTCTTTGTCTCTGTACCTTATGTTGCCTCTTCTTCCTTGAAAATCTTTTGTATTTGAACATGATGATATTTCTTTATAATCATTGTAACTAGGCAACCACACCTCCAAGTCATACGTTTTGGAAGCTGCAAAACCTAAATCTCCGGTACATAGAGCAACCACTCTATATGGTAAATTCAATTGTTGTAGCACCTTTTCTGCATGACTTGTTAATTCTTCTAATGCTTGGGAGGATTCTTCGGGAGTAGTATACCAAAATAATTCTACTTTATTGAATTGGTGTTGTCTGATCATTCCTCTTACGTCTTTTCCATAACTACCGGCTTCTCTTCTGTAACAGGGTGTATAAGCAACATATTTTAAAGGGAGTGAATTTAATTCTAAGGTTTCGTTTCTGTGTAAAGCTGCCAGAGAAACTTCCGCTGTAGAAATAAGGTACATTTGATCCAAAGAAGTTTTATATAGGTCATCTTCGAATTTCGGTAGTTGTCCTGATGAAGTTATACTTTCTTTTGTAACTAGATGAGGAGGTAGTATAAAGGTGTAACCGTGTTCTTTTGTATGTAAGTCGATCATGAAGTTGATTAAGGCTAACTCTAAACGCGCTATGTCTCCTTTTAAAATGGTGAATCGAGATCCGCTTAGTTTAGCTGCCCTATCAAAATCTAAGAGGTCTAATTCAGTGCCTAAATCCCAATGAGCTTTTGGTTCAAAGTCAAATTCTCGTGGTTTTCCCCATTTTCTTAATTCAAGATTTTCGTTTTCATCCTTTCCAATGGGTACAGTGCTGTCAGGGATATTAGGCACACATAATAATTTGTAATTTAAATTGTCTTCAATGTTTTTCAAGTCTGATTCTAGATTTTTTATTTGATCTGATATTTCCTTTCCTTTTCTAATTATTTCATCGGCTTCATCATTTTTCTTTTGGGCTTTCAATTTAGCAACTAATTTTGAATTTTGATTTCTTTGGGCTCTAAGAGTTTCGGTTTGTTTCAACAATTTCCTTCTCTCTTCATCGAGAGAGATGATTTCATCAATGATAGAAGTTTCGTTGTTTCTTTTTGTTAAAGCTTCTTTTATTTCTTGTGGATTCTCTCTGATATATTTTAAGTCTAACATTTTACCCTCCCGAAATGAATGTTTTAAAAAGTTCTAAAAATTGATTTAGCGCCCCTTCGCCCTGCTCCCCACCCTTTAAGGATAAAGAAGGATTAACCCTTTCACCTCTGTCCGCACCCATAAATAATATAAAAGTTAGAATTAGACTATTTACTTAAACTGTCTAATAAAGCCGAATTTTTAACTTGAATCTTACCCTCTTCTAATTCTTTTAAGGAGATTCTTACGTAGTCTTTTTTTTCAGTGACACCTTTCAATTCATCTAAGTTTTTTAGAGTTTCAGCCCTTTTGGCTGCAATAATGGGAATCACATATTTATACTTTGCTCTATTTAATAATCTATCGTAATTTATTCCTAAATTCATTTGATTTCACCTCTTAATTTAAAATTCATAGTTGTTTTTTAAAAAAAAACGGAGCACGTTCATCAAACCTTTCTCTTTTAAGTTGTTCTGCAACAAGGACAGATATCAGTTGATTTGTTGATTCTTTTATTTCCTGGTTTACGATTATGTAATCGAAATCTTTCATATGAGAAATCTCCCATTTTGCGTCTTTCAGCCTTATTTCCAGAGAGTCTTTTGATTCGGTACCTCTTTTTTTTAGCCTTTTTTCTAGATCCTCATTTGAAGGGGGTAAAATAAAAATGTATATGGCGTTCTTATAAATTTTTTTAATGTTTAGAGCTCCTTGAACATCGACATCTAAAACAAGGCCTCGGCTTTCCTTTAACTTTTTCTCAACGAATTTTTTGGATGTGGCATAATAATTTCCATGAACCTCAGCCCACTCTAAAAATTCTCCATCTTCTTTCATTTTTAAAAAAGTACTTTTATTTATAAAAAAATAATCTTTTCCGTCAATCTCTCCGGGCCTTTTTTCTCTTGTAGTATAGGAAACAGAAAAAGAAAAACCAATAATTTTGTCCAAGGTACTTTTTATAACAGTAGATTTTCCTGCACCGGATGGTCCACTAACGATGTAAAGCAATCCCTGCATGTTATAATACTTCCTTGCGTATTTTGTCTAAAACTTTTTCAATGTCATAATAGTTCTGCAAAAATCTATTGGTAATTGTTTCTGGTTGGATTGCGCTGGCTATAACATGGCCAGAGTCGGTTATTATAAATGCTCTAGTTTTTCTTCCGTGGTTTACCTCTAATAGCTTTCCTTGTTGCTCTGCGATTTCTTTTAACCTTTTTAAGGGTTGAGAAGTAGGGGAAACAATGGCTATAACCCTATCACCAACAACGATATTTCCAAAACCTATGTTGATCAATCCATACATGAAGAGCACCTCCACCAGCAAAAATATTTAGCTTAGATCCATCCTTCCATCAAATATCTTTAATATACAATTTATAAGTAATTCCTAAAATATTTTTAAACACTTACCATAATTTAATGAAGATTTTGAACTTGCTCTCGAATTTTATTAACCAGGGTTCTACCTTCCAAGGAAAGGTTAGTTATATTTAAAATTTTTGACTTGGAGGCGATCGTGTTGAATTCCCTATGCATTTCTTGACAAATAAAATCTAGTTCTTGCCCTATACTGTCGTTATTACTTTCATTTTCCAAGAAATTTTTAAATCTTCTAATGTGGCTTTTTAGCCTGTCCATTTCTTCGCTAATGTCGGCTCTTTCAGCTAATAAGACTATTTCCATTTCTAACCTATTTTCATCGATATTATCAATATTACTAATCAAAGAATTAACATTGTGTTTTACCTGTTCTCTATATTTTTCTTTCATTTGCTGAGCATTTTCTTCTATTTTAATAACAATATCTTCGAGTTCATTCAAATAGCCATTAAGAAAGACTTTTAGATCTTTACCTTCTTCTTTTTGATACTTCAATACCGTTTCGATTACCTCATTTAAAACTTCTTTTATACCTTCCCAAATATCATCGATAGTTTTTTCATCGATGGAAATTTTAACAATATCTTTGAATTTTAACAAATCTTCCAAACTAACATCATCTGCTAGATGTAGTTCGTTGATCAAATTGTTGAGGGCATTGTAATAGGCTTTAGCTAACCCTAAGTCAACATCGATTATGTCGTCTGTTTTCAATAATTTTATATCTATTGAAATTCTTAAGGTTCCTCTTTTGAAATATTTTTTTACAAGATTTTGAATCTTTAATTCTAACGGAGAAAATAAAGGTGAGATTGAAGTGTTGATGTTTAGATTTTTGGAGTTAAGAGATTTTATTTCAACATTATAACTATAATCACCAATATTTTTTGTTGTTCTCCCATAACCGGTCATACTTCTCATATTTTCGCCCCCCCTTATATCTTTATTATACATTAAAAAATCAATAATTCAAAAATTTCAAGACATTTTTTAACTTAATCAAGAATAATTCGGCCTCATTGTCATTATTCAAGTGAGATAAGCTAATTCGGATCATACCACTTGCCTCGTCATTTTTGTATCCCATACTTTCCATTACTCTACTAAAAGATTTAATCTTACTTGAACAAGCCGATGTGGTTGATACATAAATTTCTTCTTCTGAGAGGGCGTTTACAATAATATCTCCTCTTACATTAGGAAAGAAAAAAGCTAACGTATTTGGAACAGAATTTTTTATGGGAGTGACTATCTTTGCTCCCATACTTAATAATTCTTCTGCTAGATGATCCCTGATATTTTTTATATTTGAATTCATCTTATCAAGATTTTCGGTCGATTTTTTCAAAGCCATAGCCGTGCCAATGATTCCTGGTACATTTTGTGTCCCTGCTCGCATCCCATTTTCTTGGGAACCACCTGTTATGAAGGGAAATATTCTTGTTCCTCTACGTTTGTAAAAAATACCTACGCCTTTTGGGCCATGAAATTTATGGGCAGAAAAGGAAGCGAAATCACATTTATATCTATCCAAATCAAAGGGTATCTTACCAATAGCTTGTACAGCATCAATATGGAAGTATGTTTCTTCATTTTTTTCTTTTATGAGTTTGTATGCATCTTCAACAGGTTCTAAGGTACCAACTTCGTTATTTGCAGCCATTAAGCTAACTAGTATGGTATCATGTCTTATGTTTTTTGACAATTCATTTAAATCTATTACTCCTTTATCATTCACATTTATATAGGATACCTCGAAATCCTCCCTTTCTAGTTGTTTGAGTGTGTTAATAACGGCAGAATGCTCTATGGTCGAGGTTATAATGTGTTTGCCCCTATTTTTGTTAGCTTTTGCAACTCCTTTTAAAACCCAATTTATTGATTCAGTAGCACAAGAGGTGAAAAAGATCTCCGTGGGTAAAACTTTAAACACATCGGAAATTTGTTCTCTTGCTTCTTCTAAATCGTTTTCAATATTTACTCCAAATTGATGAATAGAGTTAGGATTTGCATAGTATTTTGTCATATATTTCAAAATCAAATCAGCAACCTCGCTCTCAACAGGAGTGGTTGCATTGTTGTCAAAATAAATCACGTTTTATTCCTCCTTAAATTTGATTCGAAAAAATCAAGGTAAAAGTACTACCTTTACCTAATTCAGAATAAGCTTTTAATTCAATGTCTAAAGCATCAGCTAGTTTTTTTGCTATTGATAATCCTAATCCATGGCCTTTATCGCTTCGAGAAGAGTCCACTTTGTAAAACCTTTCAAAGATGTTTTTTAATTTTGTTTGTTCAATACCAATACCATGGTCTTGTATACTTATACTCTTTTGATCTGGGTCTAATTTTATTGTTATTTCTTTTTGATTTGATGAGTATTTTATTGCGTTTTCAATGAAAATTTTGAGGATTAAAGAGAGATATTCATTAGAACTGTTTACTGTGAAATTTTCTCCTTGTATATCTATTTTGAATTCATTCAATTCTAATTTAAAAAGATTCAGAGTTTCTTCTACTACGTTTTTGATGTCGATACTTTCTTTTTTGATTTGATAATCGTTCTTAGTTAGAAGCAAGAGTTTTTCGACTAGGTCCCTTAAATATTCGTTTGATGCTTCTATACTTTTAAGCGATTCTTCCATAATTTTGGGATCATCTTTCCCCCATCTTTTTAGCATTTTAATGTAACCATTTATAGAAGTTAAAGGTGTTCTCAACTCATGCGAAACGTCGGAAACGAATTGATTTTGTATCTCAAAAGCATTTTCGATTCTGTCCAACATTGAATTTAATTTTTTTGCAAAGATATCAAATTCTTGAGATTTCTGTTCGGATATCCTCTTATCTATGGTATTGGCATCTATTTCAGATATTTGTTCTGCCATTTTGACTACAGGTTTGAGAGTACTTTTTGCTAAAAAATAAGATACTAACAATGATATAAAAAAACCAACCGTTATTATGACAAAAACTGCTTTTTCAAAGTTTTTTAAAAGCGCTGTTAGTTCGAGAGATGGTCCACCGACGATTAAAAGAGATGAGCCAAATATTGGAACACCTGCAAAGATGTAATACATACCATCAGATTCATAAAGATACGGTAACCTAGGAATTTTGAAATTCTCCTTTATCAAACCATATGGGTCTGAAATCAATTGTCCATCTAGAATGACTATCCTGTTTGATAATAAACTTCTCCTCAATACACTTGAATCCTGCATAATTTGGTAAAGCAAATCTAGAGGTTCCTGAGGATTGTTAGCATTTCCCCTATTCAGTCCACTTACATTCAATTGTGCAATATACATGTCGTTGTAACTTTGAAGTGTGAATTGTACAAAAACGATCCTCACTATGCCAACAATTGTCAATACTATACTCATAGTAATGGCTGTAAAAACTATTGTTTGTCTAAAAATTGCACTATGTTTTACTTTCTTTCTCCCTAATAACGTAACCAACACCTCGCACAGTTTCTATATTTTGTGTGGAATCTTTCAATTTTTTTCTTAAATAATTGATGTATACTTCAACTAAGTTGTTGTTCTCTTCATCGTAGTATCCCCAAATCTCTTCTAAGATTTTTTCTTTTGAGACAACTATATTTTTATTGATAGCCAGTAACTTTAGTATGTTAAATTCCGTGAGGCTCAAATGAACATTTTTTTTGTTTACAAGAACTTCCATGTTTTGAGGATAAATCTCAATGTCTCCTACTTTTATTAGTTCTTTAGTTTTCCCCATTCTTTTTAACAAAGCCTCTATTCTTGCCAATATTTCTTCTATTTCAAAAGGTTTAACTACATAATCATCGGCATTTTTTAAACCTTTAACCTTGCTTTCCAACTCTCCTTTGGCTGTGATCATTATTATTCCAATATCACTGTCATAGTCTCTAATTGCCTCAGCAACTTCAAATCCATCTCTTATAGGCAACATTATATCCAATAATATTATATCAGGCTTAAAATTTTCATAGAATTTTAAAGCCTCATCTCCATCTTTTGCTATTTTTACGTTGTAGCCGACATGAGTTAATTCCAACTCTAAAAGTCTTGAGATTGCTTTATCATCTTCTACCACTAGAATTCTAAACATTTGTAATCCTCCCCAAAATTAATGTCTTTAAAAACTTTAATAGCGCCCCTTCGCCCCGCAGCCCACCCTCTATGGAAGGTTGAATAATGGTTTCACCCTTCTGCCCAACACGGTTAAAATTCGAATGATAAACTTATAGTGTGTAAGTGTTGATGAAATAAGTAAAAAAGAAAAACCTTGCTTTTTTGAAAAGGAAAAGCGTACTGAGCTCCGAAATTAAAGTATATAGATGGTTGATTTTCTTTACTTATTGAGAGACCAAATCCTGGATATAAAGATAATTCTGAGGTTTGTTTCTCACCAAGTGTATAAGTTTTTGTAGCCACTAAATCGTAGGTTAGTTCGTTTATATCTACTAAAATACTATTTAGATCTTCTATCTGACTGTTTACCTGAAGAATACCGTAGAGGCCAAAATTATTGAAATCTTCGTAATCGTCTAATAAAAAAGATATATTTATCAGATCTTGCTCGTTTTTCAGTATCGCTCCAATTCTTACACTATCATTCAACGTTGTTTTATATGTAAACTTAAAGATGTTATTGAAGTCAGAAGAGAGATCATAGTAAGATTTGTTGAATTGCAAAGAAATACTGGATAAAATCTCGTTAGAATTAAATTGATAACTTACTCCTAGGATGGTTTTTAGATTCGAGACATTATTTGTTTTTTCTTCGACTATTAGATTTTCTAGATTAAATGTAGATGTAACTAAAATACTGTACTCTCCATCTTTTTCTACCAAATAATAATTGTTAATATTTTGTTTATAGTTAACATCTGCTTCATTTATATCAAAGACTTCATGAAATTCAACTTTCTCTAGATCCGTAAGAAGTGAAAAATTTGATTCTAGGAATCCTATGGCGTCCTTGCTTTCAAGCGGAGAGCTTTTCTGGTTTTTTTCTAAGCCGATTAAGTAATCATAGAGATTTTTTGAAATTTGATGTGAAGATGAATAGGTGATTACTTTGTTTTCTCCTGCGTTTTCATCCAAAAAATTGAAGAAATTTAACATTTCGTACGACAATTCGTCTTTACCAAACAAGATTATACCATTCGAGTTGGGGACTGTTCTGACCCTTTGGTTTAAAAGCATCAAAATTTTTGATATTTTTGTTATTTCTAAACTTTTGAAGTTAATCTCTGTAGCATTTTGTACTGATCCTTGAATTATTAAATCGAAATCTCCCACCAAATACAAATTATTTCCTATTTTTTTGTATTCATAGTCGGTAGAATATAAGACAATATCTAAGGCGCTTTCCAAATCTAATGTATTTATTTCCTTAGTAATTTTATCTGAAGTATCGGCTTTTGTTAGAATAGTGCTTCTACTAACTTCCTCAAGTTTTTCTAGTACTTCTTCAAGCGGTGCTTTGTTAAAATTTAAGTGAATATTTGAAAAGTAAAAAGAGGATGAAAAGACAACTATAATTAATAGTAGAACTTTTTTCAACTTTTAACCACCTTTCTTATTTTATCTATCTATATTTAGTGAGTAATTATCTTTTATCTATCTATATTTAGTGAGTAATTATCAACTTTGATTATCTCGTTGGAAGCAGTACCTTTTCTTGTAACAACCGCTATTAGAATTTTATCTACTCCCAATTCAGTAACTAATTTCTTTGTGAATTCGTTTGTTTGTTCAGGTAATAGCTTTTGTTTGGGTTTTACTATGATTGTGTCCCCAACCTGACTATTTGTAATAGAATTCCATTTTTTTATATGGATATCATAATGAACAGATGAGTTGCCAGTATTTTCTATTTCAAAACTGATTATTATATTGTTATAAAAGTCGTTTAAAATATTATTCTCTTCGATGTATACTTTTGATTCTGAATTATATACATTATCTCCAAAATCTATTGTTACTGGAACATTAATTTTACTCTGAATCGTTGTTGTTCCTTCGTTACTTTCTCCAATTATGGTTAAGTTAGTGTAATATTCACCGGTTAATTCTACCAAATTTGATCTTCGGTAATCTGCTATAAGTTTTGTTTCTAATTCTTGGTATTTTGTTATTGATAATTCCTTAGGTATAATAGATAAATACTTATCGTTTGTTTTTCTATTATAAAAGCTTTGTTCGCTTTCTTCGAATTCAAAATCAAAAAAAACGTTCATATCTAAAAAATCATTATTCACCACATCCAAAGAAAATTCTACCGGAGTGGTGATATACTCCCGAGGGCTCATTTCTTTAGGTACTTTTATATAAATTTGATCTGGATCTGTATTAATGTTAACTATGTTCCTTTCTTTGTACAAATCCTCTGATATCTTGAATTCTTTCTCATAAACGTATTTCCCTTGAAAATAATTTTTATATCCGTAATATATCTCTGCTCTAATCTTGTATTCCTCAGGAGTTAAATATTTTTCAATAAAAATATTACCTTCTTGGTTAGTATGGGGTAAAAGATTTATAGATTGGTCTTTAAAAAGGGACTTTTGAAAAATCAATTGCTCGTCATTCAACTCGTCACTTAATTTATACAAAGAAAAAGTTCCCCAAACATCAACTTCCAAATTGCTATTGTTGGATAATTGCACAGGGAAGAAAGTACCTAATTTATCTTTAGTCGAAAGAACGAGGGTATCACAATACATATCTAAAGAAATTTGGATATTCGAAGTATTTATATCCACAATTTTTATAATAATAGGGAATTTAATTTTAGCAACCTCTGAATCCATTGGTAAATTATCATCAGCCGTAACAGAGAAAGCAAGAATATATGTTCCTTGTGAAATTTTTGAACCTTTAACTAAAAAATCGGCTTTTTTTGTTTCATAGGGAAGTAAGCTAATTTCACTTGGATACGATACTTCAAAAGAGGAATTCTCTAAAAACGGACTAATGTGTATATTAATTTTACTCTCGGAGTCGTTAGTGAAATAAAATGATACAGTCTTTTCTTTGGTATTTACTAGCTCTACAGACTTGAAGAATGAATCAACGTTCAAAGAAAACAGCAAGTTAAAGATAGTGAAAGAAATAAAAAGTAGAATTATTTTTCGCAAAAGCATATCTCCTTTCCTAATTTTATTTATTTTTCTTTCTATTATATCACTTAAATATGATAAGATATTTTGAAGTAACAAAAAATAATCAATATTAAAAGGAGTGAAGATGTAGTGGAAGTTTCTTCTTTTATGGAATCTACCTTTTTTTCTCTAGTAATTTTTCCCATTATAATTTTCGCTATGAGGCTTTGCGATGTAAGTCTGATGACGATAAGGATCATCTTTATCTCGAAAGGTATCAAGTTTTGGGCATCCGTATTAGGATTTTTTGAAATAATTATATGGCTTATAGCTATTTCTCAAGTTATGAATAATTTGGATAACCCTATTTATGCAATAGCTTATGCCTTGGGATTTGCTACTGGAAATTACCTAGGAGCCGTTTTGGAAGAGAAAATAGCTATTGGAGCAAATTTAGTGCGAGTGATAACTAATAAAGAAGCTCAACCTTTAGTTGATTATTTGAATAAAGAGGGCTTTGGAGTAACGAGTATAGATGCGAAAGGATCGAAAGGTCCTGTCAAAATTATATACAGCGTGGTTAGGAGGAAAGATTTAAAAAAGATTATTGATATAGTTAATGAATTCAATCCAAATGCATTTTATTCAATTGAAGAAGTTCGTGGAGTGAACAAGGGGATTTTTCCTTCACAAAACGTCAATTTCAAATTTAGAAATAGATTTACTAGAAAAGGGAAGTAACTTATAAAAGTAGGGGTTTGGTTAAAGACATTAGAAGTGTAGTATTTTTATGATATAATTGTATTGTAGATTTTTAAGACTTTAGTTGCTTTTAAATTATCGGTAGAAGGAGGGATATTGATATGGCTTTAAAAATTTCCTCACCAGTTTTTAAAAATAACGATTATATTCCAAGTACTTATACCTGTGAAGGTAGAAATATCAACCCTACACTGTTAACTGAGGGGATTCCCAAAAGAGCAAGATCTTTGGCGTTGATAATGGACGACCCAGACGCTCCGATGGGAACCTTCGTTCATTGGGTTGCATGGAACATTGAGTTGGTTGATGAAATTCCTGAAAGGATCCCAAAAGAATACTCAGTAACTCATCCTCTTACATTAAATCAAGGGAAAAACAGTGCTCAGCAAACTGGATACATGGGGCCTTGTCCTCCTGTTGGACATGGAGTTCATCATTACCACTTTAAAATTTACGCATTAGATACAACATTGGATTTACCTCAAAACACCACAAAAGAAGACTTATTGGAAGCTATGGAAGGTCATATAATTGAAGAAACAGAAGTTGTAGGTTTGTATAAAAGAGATTAATCTTAGTGAGTGGGGAGAGGAATGAAAGCTCCATTTTCCTTATGGGTGGGGAGCGGGGCGAAGG
>NZ_AZRM01000027.1 GCF_002895605.1 Petrotoga miotherma DSM 10691 | reverse complement strand
CTTTAGAAATAAGAAAGATTTTAAAAAGGGTGGGCTGCGGGGCTAAGGGGCGCGCAGGACAAATTGAAAAGAACATAAAAAAGTAAAATTTTCAACAAAAACATGTAATTAAAATATCTTTTCTAAAAATATTAAGTTAAAAAAATACGATTATTGTTCTAATTAATATATTTACTATCTATTTACTATAAATACAGGATTATATATCATTTAATATCGTACGGTAATAAATTGGATAAATTTAGTCATATTTGAATTATTTTTCACAATAGTATATAATTTAATTGACTGACCAGTCAGTCAGGAAAGAGGTGATTTAAATGAACACAGGGGTAAAGGTTTTGGATAAACAAGAACGAAAAAAATACATTTCAGAAAAAACGTTGGAATTAATAAGCGAAAAAGGTTTGACAAATTTGACGATGGAAGATGTTGCATTTTCGTGTAATTTGTCGAAAGGTTCTATATATAACTATTTCAAAAATAAAAATTCACTAATTGTTTCTGCTTTTAGTGCGCTGTTGGAAAAAGTCCAAAATTTTTTTGAAGAAAATGAATCCGTGCTTTCTCAGGATTGTGCGGAAGCAAGTGCTGATTTTTATGCAAATCTTTATTCAGAAATTTTAAATACTTTTCCTTCAAAAGAACTGATGCGGTTGTTTGAAATTTTAATGAATTCTACACATGATCAAAGTATGATGAAAATTTTAACTCAAACATTCAAAGAAAATTACGGAAAGATCCTTGGTAAATTTGAAAAGTTATTTAATTCGAAAACTAAAGCATTTATGTTACAAGCAATGTTTGATGGTTTAGTTATATACAGAGCCGTAGGAATAGAATTTTCTAATGAGGAAATAAAAAATAATTTTAAAAAAATGATTTTAAGTTTTACAGAAGATAACAAAAATTAGGAGGTGTCCGGTATGGCAGTTGTGGACTCAATGAAAAATATGTTACTTAAACAAAGTTCTAAATTAATAACCAACGTTGTAAGACATTCTGATGTAGATCAACTGGGAAAATTGTTATGGACTTTATCGAAATTCTCTAAGGAACCTGCGAAAAGTGGGTTAAGAAAATTAGCAACAGGGGCTGAAAATCATGATCCGATGTTGGTGAACTGGGCTAATTTGTTCAAGAAATCTAATCCCAAAGTTGTTGAAAAAATAATAAACAATCTAATCATCAACGAGTTTGCAGTTGGTGAAAAAACAAGGCAGGAAAAGATGCATGAATATGGGATCGTCCTTCCAAAATTAGCCGTGCTTTCTCCAACTTATGCATGTAACCTCAGATGTGTGGGTTGTTATGCTGCTATGTATGGTCACAAGTATATGCTTTCCAAAGAAGAAATTTTTGATGTAATTCGACAATTTAATGATTTAGGCATCTATTTCTTCATTATAACTGGTGGAGAGCCATTTGTCTATCCTTATCTATTTGATGTACTAGAAGAGTTCAACGATTCTTACTTTTTGCTTTATACGAATGGAACCTTAATTAATGAAGAAAATGCTAAAAAGTTAGCAGAATTGGGTAATGCTACATTGGCTATATCAGTAGAAGGATATGAAGCTGACACCGATTGGAGAAGAGGTAAAGGAGTTTTTGAAAAAATTCAAAACGCTTGGAAGCTTTTAACTGAAAATGGGGTTGTATATGGAGCCTCCGTCACAGCAACAAGAAAAAATCACGATGTGATAATGAGCGATGATTTTTGGGAGTATTTAAAAGAAAACAATGTGAGTTATGCATGGGTTTTCCAATTTATGCCCGTAGGAGCGGATGCTTCGATGGATTTAGTACCTACTGCAGAACAAAGGTACGAAAGATTCTACAAATTGGAAGAGTTAAGGTTAGGTGGAAAGTTTGCTTTCGTTGCTGATTTTTGGAATCATGGTTTCTTGACTAACGGTTGTTTAGCAGCGGGAGCTAAGTATTTACATATAAACGCCAAAGGTTATGCTGAACCATGTGTCTTTCAACAGTTTGCTGTGGATAATATAAGGGAAAAGCGGATTGTAGATATATTAAAATCACCATTTTTTGAGGCTTATAAGAGAACCATTCCATATTCCAATAATTTGTTTAGGCCATGCCCTATAATAGATAATCCGAAGGTATTCAGGGCAATGGTAAAGAAGTTCAACGCTATTCCACAGCATCCCGGAAGCGAGAGGACCGTGAATGAATTAGCCCCTGAATTAGATCAACTTGCCGAAGAATGGAAAAAATATGCCGATAAACTTTGGTATGAGGAAGGCTACGCTGAGAAATATCCTTCAAAAAGAGGTGTATATAACTACAAAGTAAGGATGAGAAGATACTCAGAAAATGAAGAAAAATTAGCATTGGACAAAAAAGCTGAATAGTAATTCTTTGATTATAATGCTATCTTTTAAAATAACGGGTCTTTTGTACCCGTTATTTTAATTTTTCGGTTAATAATACTTAGGTTTGTTATGATATAATATAAAAAATAGGCGATTATTCAAACAAGATAGAGACGATTTAGAAATAAGAAGATATTCAAAAATTCGATTTTTGACTATAAAAAGGTAACAGGGTAGAACTCTCTCTGCAGAAGGTGAGTTATGGGGCAAAAGGTCGTCAAAAGCAAGTTTTGAATTTCTATAACTAATAAAATAATATTGGTATTAGGAGGAAATCGATGGAGTACGATTTTTTATCAGTCACTTTAAATCCTTCGTTGGATAGAGAAGTTATAATTGATAATTTTGAAGTAGGGAATATGTATAGAATAGAAAATCCTTCAAATTCCAAAATGGAACCAGGAGGTAAAGGTATTAACGTTTCAATAATGCTATCTAATTTACAAATAAAATCGATAGTAACAGGTTTTTTGGGGGGATACATAGGTAACGTTATTCAGAGCAAACTTTCAGCGTATGATAATATAACAATGAATTTTGTTTATTCAGACGAAGAAAGTAGAGAAAATATTGAAATAATAGATCCCTTAAAAGAAGTAATAACATTGATAAACAGTAAAGGTCCTTTTATTAACAATGAGGATTACGATCATTTTTTGAGGAGATACAAAAATTCTCTTTCATTAGTGGAACATGTCGTAGTGTCTGGGAGTGTTCCTCCAGGTTTGAAAAGTAGTGTTTATTCCGATTTGATGTTGGAAGCTAAGAAAAGAGGAAAAACTACTTACATGGAATCATTTGGCCCTTGTTTTGAAGAAGCTATTTTAAATAATTGTCCTACCGTTGTAAGACCAGACTTTAGAAGAAAAACAGAAATTTTTGGAAAAACTCTGGAAAGTATTGATGATTTTATTGATGCTTCAAAAAAAATTATAGAAAATGGTGCCAGATTAGTTGTTATGAGTTATCAGATTTTCGGTGACGTAATAACAACTAATGAGGGTGTGTGGCTTTTTAATCCGGAGGAAAAAATTGAGAAGTCACATCTTTTTGGGGCGGGGGATGCATTTATGTCGGGAATATTATACTACATAATAAATTATAATTTCAATTATTTTGAAGCTGCAAAATTCGGTATGGCTAGTGCCATTTCCAAAACGGATTATATAGAAAAAAAGATAGGAACTTTAGAAGATATAAAAAGAAGTTTAAATAGGTTTTCCATTGAAAGATTAGAATAACAAAGAGGTGTTTACCTTGAAAGCTAAAGAAATAATGGAGAGAGATCTAACATCTTTAATGGAAGATGAGAAAGTAGAGCGTTTTATTACTGTATGTCGAAGGCATAATTTATCTGCACTTCCCATAGTTACAAGTGATTTTAGACTGGTAGGGTATTTAAGCGAAAGCGGTATCATTGATGCCTCACTTCCGGGGTATTTGAAGCTCATGGAAACTACTTCTTTTATACCGGATAGCCATAAATTTTTTAATGGATTGAAAAAAATATTGGATCGTCCAGTATCTGATTTTATGATAAAAAAGCCATTTAAGGTTTACTTTGATGATACGGTTTTGCATGTGGCAGATGTAATTATAAAAAATAAGTTAAAGGTTTTGCCTGTCGTTGATGATAATGAAAGATTGGTAGGGGTTATTAGGAGAATAGGTTTACTTAGTAGAACATTGAGCGGTGAAATAGAATATGAAGCGTAAAGTTTCTTTTATTACTTTTGGATGTAAAATGAACCAAGCCGAAAGTCAGGCGATGGCCGAGAAATTATCTCCTCATTTTGATATTGTATTTGAAGAAAAAATGGGTGAAAGTGATATATACGTTTTAAACACTTGTGCTGTTACTTCAGAGGCTGAAAGGAAGGTTAGACAGACAATTAGGAGATTAAAAAAATTAAATGAAAATTCAAAGATTATAGCTACAGGTTGTTATTCTATTTCTGATCCCGAAGAATTAAATAAATTAGGTGCCGATGTGGTCTTAGGTAATTTTGAAAAAAAACAAATAGACCGTTTTTTGTACGAAGAAGGTATATACTCAGATAAGCATTTTTGGCTCCATAATGAAAAATATGACATATTAGTTCCCAACGAACCGTACGATAACCGAACAAGGGTTTTTTTACCCATAGAGGAAGGATGTATTAACTCCTGCACATTCTGTAAAATAAGATTTTTGAGAGGATTAAAAATAGTCAGTTTACCAAAAGAAGAAGTTATTAAAAGTATAGAAAAATTCATAGAAAAAGGTTATAAAGAAATAGTGCTTACCGGAACAAATTTGGGATATTATGGAGTGGACAATTCAGAAACCTTGGAAGAACTATTAAATCAAATTGGGAAGCGTTTTGCTGATAAAGAAATTAGAATAAGAATAACATCTTTATATCCTGAAATAATAACCGATAATTTGTCTGCCATATTGAATGCTTATCCAATATTTGAAAGACACGTACATCTTTCGATTCAACATTTTTCCGATAAAATTTTAGAAACAATGAATAGAAAGTATAATAGAAAAATGATTTATACAGCCATTGAAAACTTAAGAAAATACGACTCAAAATTTTCTATTACCTGTGATCTCATAGTTGGTTTTCCAGGTGAAGATGAGAAAGATTTAGGTATCATGTTTGATTCAATTGAAGAACTTAAGCTTTTGAAAGTCCATAGTTTTAGGTATTCACCACGTGAAGGGACTGTAGCTGCTAAGATGAAAAATCAGATACCCGGAAATGAAAAAAAGTCCAGACTTTCACAAATGAATAAAATTGCCGATCTCTCAAGAAAAAATTACCTTAATGGTGTTATAGGGTCTAGAGTTAAGGTATTGACAGAAAATCGCTTAAAAGATGTTTTTTTTGGATACGATGAATATTATATCCCTCATAATGTTCAATTTCATGAGAAAAAAATTGAAAAAGGTCAGTTTTTTAATACGATGATATCTTCTTTGTCTAAAGAAAATAAAGGGGTGGTATCAAATGTTTTATAATGGTAAAGAGTGGGTAGAATTTCCCTTGGTTAGTGGAGATGATGAAGGGTTCGTGAATGGTTATTCCATTTATGATGTACTCAGAACTTATTCAGGTATTCCTTACAATTTAAAAAGGCATTATGACAGGTTGAAGCGATCTGCTGATTTTATGGCACTTGAAATACCACCTCTGGAAAAGATAAAAATAATTTTAAATCAGGCAAAAAAGATTCATAATTATGAAGAATTCAGATTTAAAATATATGTAACTCCTTTCACTTCTAAATATAAAACATTTTATTGCTTTGTTGAAGAATTAAAAGAGGATGTAGATTTAATTGAAGAAGGCGTGGTAGTAAATATAGCTAGAGAAAGGAAAAGTTCCTCTCCTATTATTCCTTATTATGTAAAAACACCTTTAAATGGATCGATCAAATACATCCATAAAAAATACGATTATTATTATGATTCCATCATTTTGAATGAGTTCGGTAATGTTACCGAAGGCACATATTCTAATATTTTTTACGTCAGTGGTGGCGTTTTGTTGACACCTCATATTTCATCAGGAATATTACCGGGGATAACCAGAGAAGATGTCCTTGAATTAGCAAATGATTTATCTTTAGAAGTTGAAGAGAAAGCAAATGTTCAAGTATGGGAACTTTTATCTGCTGAGGAAGTATTTCTTACCCACACTTCAAGAGGGGTAGTACCTGTTAGAAGAATTTTTCCTGATTTTACTTTTACTGTACCTGGTGTAGTAACTGAAGCTATTCTCGATAATTGGAAAGATTTCATTACAGAAAAAATAGAAGATTAAGGGAAACAGTATATTACTAAGATGGTCTAAATGGAGGAAAAGTTTGAAGGAGTTTTAAAACAACTTTCTAAAAAAAATTTGGTCTACAAAAAAATATATATAATAAAAAAATTAAGAGAAGAATTACCTAAGTATATGCCTGAGAATTTATCAAAACATGTAACAGTTAAAAATTATCTCTTAAAAGAGAAGGTAGTGGAAATAGCCTGTGAAAACAATTATGTTAAACAGGAAATACTTTTTAGGGAAAAAATATTGTTGAACGCATTAAATTCTATTCTAGAAAATGAAACGATAAATAGAATTAGAATTGTTTCTTGAGGAACTCTTGTGGAGGTGTTTAAATGGTAGAAAAAACATATTCTGGAAACGATATAAAAGTCTTAAAAGGACTAGAACCTGTTAGGTTAAGACCTGGAATGTACATTGGATCAACGGGTAAAACCGGATTAAACCATATGGTTTATGAAATAATTGATAACGCCATAGATGAGCATGTTAATGGCTTTTGTGATACAATCCGAGTTACTTTGAATGAGGATGATTCTATTGAAGTTGAGGATAATGGAAGAGGTATACCTGTAGATATACACCCAACTGAAAACAAAAATACATTGGAGTTAGTTATGACTTCGCTTCATGCGGGTGGAAAGTTCGATAAGAAAGCCTATAAGGTTAGTGGAGGGCTTCATGGAGTAGGAGCATCGGTTGTTAACGCTCTTTCCGAATATATGGAGGTAAAGGTCTACAGAGACGGAAAAATATACTATCAAAAGTATGCAAAAGGCGTTCCTCAAACAGATGTAATTGTTATAGGCGAAACAGACAAGACTGGTACTGTTGTGAAATTTCTCCCTGATAAAGAAATATTCGATGATGGAGATATCACAGTTGAATCACGATTAATAGAGAATAGGTTGAAAGAAATAGCCTTTTTAAATCCTAACTTGAAAGTTATCTTTGAAGATAGAAAAAGAGATTATAGGCAAGAATTTCATTTTCAAGGTGGGTTAAATGAATTTATAAATTACATCTTGAAACGGCGGAAAATGAATTCTATTTCCGAGCCGGTTTATATGTATGGATCATATCAATATAGTAAAGTGGAGTCTGAAATTCAAGTGGAAATAGCTTTTGTATATACCGATTCTGAAGAAAGCAATGTTATTTCTTTTGTGAACAACATTAGAACTATCGATGGAGGAGAACATGAATCTGGATTTAAACAGGCTCTAACAAGATTATCAAATGAATATGCAAGAAAGTACAACGTTTTAAAGGAAAAAGACGAGAATTTTAGTGGAGAAGATGTGAGAGAAGGATTATTAGCCATAATACATATAAAAATGCCCAATCCTGTTTTCGAAGGTCAAACAAAGGGAAGATTGGGATCTAAAGTTGCTAGAGAAGCAGTAAATCAAATAACTACAGAAAAATTATCTTTATATTTTGATGCAAATATAAAAGAAGCAAAAAACATTTTTGAAAGAATGTTTTTAGCCTACAAAAAAAGACTGGCGGCTAAAAGAGCCAGAGATAGCATTAAAAGAAAAACAATATTCGAAAATACAACTTTACCAGGTAAATTGGCAGATTGTACGTCGAGGGATTTAAACGAATCAGAACTTTTTATAGTTGAAGGAGATTCTGCGGGGGGAAATGCAAAACAAGCTAGAGACAGGATGTACCAGGCAATTTTACCTTTAAGAGGAAAAATTCTAAATGCAGAGAAAACTGACTTTTTAAAACTTTTAAAAAATGAACAGGTTTCGAATATTTTCACAGCATTGGGAACTGGTATAGGAGACGAGTTTAATCTATCCAAATTGAGATATGGTAAAATCATTATCATGACTGATGCAGATGTTGATGGTGCGCATATTAGAACTTTAGTATTGACGCTTTTTCACAAATATATGCGTTCTTTAATAGAAGAAGGATATGTATACATTGCTCAACCACCTTTGTATAGATTTGAAGTTGGAAAACAACATTTTTATCTTTATTCTGACGATGAACTTGAAGAATTGAAGAAAAAGTATGGGGATAAAAAATGGAGGCTACAAAGATATAAGGGGTTAGGAGAAATGAATCCTGACCAATTGAGAGAAACCACTATGGATAGAGAAACTAGAAAACTTGTGAAAATAAAGATGGAAGATTTAGAAATGGCAGAAGAGATGATAGAAATACTCATGGGATATGATCCTTCGGTTAGAAGAGAGTTTATTGAATCTAATGCTAATAAGGTGAAAGAGCTCGATATTTAGTGCAATGGAAAAAGTTAACTTTAAACTTTTTTTACCTTCTACTTTTAATAATTTGTTTTTACCATCTCAGCCCTTTTTTTGATGAAACTCAAGAAGAACTTTTTGTTTATAAAGATAAAATAGAAATTGAGAAAAGTATTTATTACATAGAAATAAATAATAGATATTTTTATTTTGATATTTATGATAAAATAACATTTGTTAGCGATTATCCACAACCAAAATTCATTAAAGTAATTTTTTCGAAAGATAAAATAAAAAAAGAAGAACTCAATTTTATCAAGAGTATTTGTTGTAATACGTCAATTAGGGAAATAAATTTTCAAAATAAAGAAATACTTTGTTATAATAACATAAGAATTGAATATCTTGAATTACCAAAAATTAACGATTTCTTGATCACACTTAGTAATATAGAATTCTTAGGACCTGGGAATTATTTTATTAGTAACCATAGTTTTTTTAAAATCGATGATCGGGGGTTGTAATATGGCTAAGAATTATTTGATTGGAATAGATATAGGCAGTTTTTTTCTAAAAGGAGTCCTTTTTGAAACAGACGAAAACGGAAATATAGTACCAATTTCGCTGAGTAAACTTCCAGTTGAAGGCATCATTAATGGTGAAATACAAGATATGGAATCATTACGTAGATCGATTGAAACGCTTATAGAAAAGTTGAATCAGGAGTCTCCAAAAAAGGTTAAAAATACTGAGATTATTGTAGGATATTCTACTAACTCTTTAAATATTACCGAAGAGAATTTTACCGTTGAATTTAGTAAAAGAACAGAAATTAGAGAAAATGAACTTAGAAACATCAAGAAAAGCGTTATCAAAAAATACACGGACGAAGGAAAAATAATTTTAGATTCTAACTTTGTGAAGTTTCATATTGACGAAAAAAGGGTAAAAAATCCAGTTTCTTTTTTTGCCGAAAAATCTTTAACTACAACGCTAAATATTGTTTGGGTAGATGAAAATTCTTTTTCATTGTTAATTAACGTTTTAAAAGACATTGTCTATACTTCTGAAATTCCTATATACGATTCAACTTTATCGAATAGTTATATTATTACCACTCCCAACGATAGAAATGTTGGAATCACTGTCATTGATTTCGGTTACAATTCTTGTAGGATAATCATTTTTAAAGAGGGTATTCCAAAGTTATTCTATACTTTCCCCTATGGAATGAAATATGTATTACAAGATATTTCCAATATACTTAAGGTTTCTGAAAGAGAGGCGCATAGATTATTGGAAGAGGAAGGGGCATGTTCAAGAGAGACTAAAGTAATGAAAAAGGTGAATTTCCAATTATTGACGGGTAGTGGTTATTCTTACGTTCCTTTAAGTCTTTTAAATAAAATCATTTTTGCTCGGGTCAGAGAAATCATAAGCAGGCTAAATGGAGAACTCTCAAAAATAGGTTATGAAAGAACTTTCGAAGTAGGAGCTTTACAGGGAGGAATAGTATTGACTGGGGGAGGTTCGAAGATAAGAAATATTGAAAGCACTGTGAAAGAACTGATGGGTGAAAATTTCAGGAAAAGTTCCATAGTATCTTTCGACTCTTTCAAGAATATTCCAGAAGAGTTAGTAAAAGATCCAGAGTTTCAGAGTGTTTTTGGGTTAATAGAAAGGTACAGAATTGATCTATTAGAAGAAAATCTTAATGAAAAAAGTAGAGAGACTCGTTCGGAATCCCCCAAAAGAAGTAAACCTTCCAACAAAACGACAACCGCCTTAAAAACTTTTTTTAAGAAGATAACGGGAGGTGAAGAAGAAGATGCCCTTTGAAATGGAGGAAATCAACAAAAGAGATAAATTATTTAGTAGGAAAACAAGTTACAAGATAAAAGTTATTGGTGTCGGAGGAGCAGGGAATAATGCTATTCAGAGAATGATAAAAAAGGGTATTGATGATGTAGAATTAGTTTCAGCTAACACGGATGTTCAAGTATTAGAAAGTAACGACGCACCTACAAAAATTCAATTGGGAAAAGAGTTAACAAAAGGCTTAGGTGCCGGCGGAGATCCTGAAATTGGTAAAAAATCGGCTTTAGAAAGTCAAGATGATTTAAAAGAAACTTTAAAAGATACGGATCTTTTATTTATAACTGCGGGTTTAGGGGGAGGTACAGGAACAGGAGCTGTACCTATTATAGCCGATTTAGCTACACAAATGGGTATTTTAACAGTGGCGATAGTTACCTTGCCTTTTCACTTTGAAGGATCAACAAAAGAAAGAATAGCTTTGAAGGGATTTCAAGAAACTAAAAAGTATGTGGACAGTTTAATTAAAATATCAAACGATAAACTCATAGATAACGACGATGATATTCCCATTGATAAAGCCTTTGAGAAGGCTGATGAAATACTTATTCAAGCAATAACAGGTATTTCTGATTTGATAACGAAGCCAGGTATGATCAATTTAGATTTTGCAGACGTAGCTTCGGTATTACGTATAAAAGGTTCTGCCATGCTAGGGATTGGTCTTGCAAAAGGAGAAAAAAGAGCCGAAGAAGCTATAAAAAATGCCTTGAATAGTAAGATCTTAGAAGATCCTGTAAGGAATGCAACCGCTGCTTTGGTAAACATTGCTGGTAAGACTCCAACCACACAAGATGTAAAAATTGTTAACGAAATTTTACGTTCATACGCAATAGATGATGCAAAACTAAAAATGGGAATTACCGTTATAGATTTACCTCCAGAAGTTATTAAAGTGACGGTTATAGCATCGGGTTATGACAAATTACCTGGAGAAGAAAACTATCTAGACCTTTATGAGCAACCAGCCTTATATAGACAATTTGGTAAAGGTGTCGTTGCTGAAGAAATATCCAAATTGAACAAATATTTACAAGATCATGTAGAAGAAATTCCGGGAGAAGAAGTCCAACAACAACAATAATAATAATGAAAAGGAAACCTTCTAATTTCTATCTCTTGTACAATAAAGACCTAAAAAATTATGAAGTTGAAGAAAATATTTTGGATAACTTTTTGAAAAAGTATGACAATGAAAATATTACAGATTTTCATTTTGAGCCCCATGAAGAAAAGGTAGATGTTAAAGCCAGATACTGTGGGGATTTAATAACTTTAGAAACTATGGGTGTATATGAATACGAAGTAGTGCTAAACAAATTACTTATCAATTGTGGGTATGATATAGTAAAAGATTTTGAAAATATCGACGGTTCTTTTAATTTTCAGAACGTTAATTACAGAGCTTCCTTTGTTAGATCTTCAGAAGGAATAAGTTGTGTCTTAAGAAAATTAAGAAACATAAACGATATTAAAGTTTTCATGGAGCCTTTGATTCTTTCTAATGTAGAAAAATTAATTGATCAAAAATCAAAAATGCTTATTTTTTCTGGTCCTACAGGGTCTGGCAAAACTACAACGATGCAGTATATAGTTAATAAGTTCAAAAGAAAAAGAAAAGTACATAGCATAGAAAATCCAATAGAGTATATTAATCCTGGTATAATTCAAATAGTATCAAAAATTGAGGAAGACAAGGCAGATATTTTAAAATATATATTGAGACAAGACCCTGATTTAATAGTTGTGGGTGAAATTAGGGAGGAAAATTTTGCAAAATTGTTATTTGAATCTTCGATAACAGGTCATTTGGTGTTTTCCACGTTACATGCTAAGAATGTTTTTTTAGTTCTTCAAAGGTTAAAGATGTTTGGTATAGAAGTAAGGAATCTCTCTGAAAGCTTAGATCTTATTCTTAATCAAAGATTAATACCTAGAAATTGCCCTTTTTGCCAAGGGAACGGGTGTCAGCACTGCTATAATACGGGGAAAAAAGGTTTTATAACTGTTTTTGAAGGTTTAATAATTTCAAAAAATTTGAAAAAAGACTTTTCACAAGGTAAAAGTATCAATTTTATAAGTGAAAAATACAAAAATTCTGATCGTTATATAGATCCACTGCCAGTACTCCGTAAATTTTTTAATGAAGGTTTAATCAGTGAAGATCAGTATTCAAATAATTTATCCTCCTTCTAAATAATAGTGAAAATAGTGAGATGAATTCATGCAGTATTTTTCAAAGAGCCCAGAAGAATGGCAAAAGTATGATGAAGAAAGAAAAAAAGAAAAAGAAAGAAGAGAACAACCAAAAAAAAGAATAATTAGATGGACATTTTACATTGTTATTTTTTTGTCCATATTATCATTGATATTTATTATTATAGGACGTAGGGGTTCAAGATTTGATCTACCTTACAATGTAGTTATAAAAGGTATTCATATCAACTTAGAATCAAAAGAAGAATATTACTATCCAGATAACTTAGATATAAAAGTTACTATACAAAACACCAACAACAAAGACTCTCATATAACAATTAATAATTTTTCTTTTTTGATAGTAAACCAGGAAAATTCAGAGGTTGTATACAGTTATGTATTTCCTCAACCCGTAGAAACTGATATCTCGCCATATAAAACAATTTTAGTTTTTGATCTGTTAAGAGAAAAGGAGATCTCAAATTTAGACAAAGGAACTTATGAAGCCCGAGTGACCTTTGTCTTAAATGATGAAAACGTAAATCTTGTTAAAACCTTTAATTATAATAAGGGATTGATTATAGATGTTTCTGCTAAAGATATGTTCTACCTCACTACGGAATTCCCTTCTGTTAGCATATTAGCAGTAAATGGAACCAACGAAACCTTTAACAAAGAATTATTTGGAACGCTAACAATAAAACAAAACGAAAAGGTTATCCATTCACAGAAATTTTCTTTTGGGACATTAAATTTAAATCCTTTGTCTTCAATACCCTTAGATTTTGAAATCAATAAAAAGTTGGATCCAGGAAATTATTATGTTTTATTCGACTTTAATTCCCTTGAGCAAACTTATGCAACTACTTTGAATATAGTGAATCAAACAGATAAAAATTACAATGATATATCCCTTCTAGTTTATGTTATTTCAGCAGCCTCCAGAGGAGATCAACTTGATTTTGAGGGCTTACTAAGAAATTCTAATAAACAACCTAGGGCATTTGAAATTTCACAGGTACGGTTTAAGTTATTCTATGAAGAACAACTAATTTATAACTACGAGAATAACGACTTATCTAGGGTATATATACCAGAATTAGGAACGACCAGGGTATTTGATTTATCGAATGTTAAAACTATAACTTTAGATAGATCAGGAAAGTATGAAATTCAATTCAGTGTGAAGATAGGAGATAAGATATTTTCAAAGAAACATACAGTCGAAGTTTATTAAATTCACTTAGAATAATTGTGTGGCGGGCTGCGGGGCGAAGGAGCGCTAAAATAAAGTTTCCAAAGAGAGTAAAATTAATACAAATGAGGTTAAAATAATGTACGGATACATATCTATCTATTTTACCCCTACCGAAGAAGAAAGAAAAAATTACCTATATTACTATTGTGGATTATGTCATTCTTTGAAAGAAAATTTAGGAGAGTTTTATAGACTCACGACGATAAAAGAAGTGGTTTTCTTTTCAATGTTGAACAACCCTCTTGAGAATATAAACGAATTCAGATGTCCATATGTAGGATTAAAAAAACGATTTAAACCCGCAAATAATTCTTTTATGACACCTTATGCTTATCTCAACTTACTCATAATCTATGGAAAACTTTTAGATTACAACTTAGAGGGGAAGTTAGTACCCAAAAAAATTTTAAAAAAATTGGAATCAAAACTATTTGAATACTTTGACTCCAAGACTATCAATGAATACAAACATCTATTAAGAATGCAACAAAAGGTAGAAGAACAAAATTTAGATTTGGATGATTATGCCCAACCATCTCAAGAGATTATGGAAATGTTATTTGAAAAATTTTTTCCCCAAGGGTATCCAGCTACCATGCCTATTGTGACCGCTTATTTGATATATTTGGTAGACAGTGTATACGATTTCGATAAAGATATAAAAAGGAGAAACTTTAATTCTATAGCAAGTTCTTTTGGAGTAAAAAAATTAGATGAATTAACTCAGGATCAAAAAGAAAGAATTTTATTTACTTACGATTTATGTTCAAAAGAATTCTTAGAAAACGTTGAAGAAGTTGCAAATTTCAACAAGCATTTAGTAAAAAAACTGGCGACTTTTTCTTTGATATATCACAGGAATTCTGTCACAAAAATTTTAGATGGAGGAGAAATTGATGAAAGAGCAACAAACCATTCTAGAGCAAATAAAAAAGGGAGAGTTCAAAAGCCTATTTTTAAAATATAAGGAAGATGAAAAGTTTAGAGAAAAAATGGATACTTTTAGAGCGGGTTATTATAGCTATGGAAGAAGTGGATGTGGTAACTGTTTAGAATGTTTAGGAGCCACTGTCTGTTTAGATACCCTTTGTGAATGTGGTGGCGGAGATCTTTGTAATTGGTTTTAAAAGTTTATGAATTTAAATATAAAAAATCCCCTTATAAAGACTGCTTTTTTGGTTATCTTTTTTTTCTTGCTTTTCCTTATTTCAAGGTATTTGAGAATCGCTCCCACCGTTGTTAGTTTAATTCTTCCTCTGGGAGTTTTCTTTTTAGAAAAAAGATATGCATTTATTTTCAGTATTTCAATTTTCTTTTTAATATTTATCAGTGGCTTTGTTGTTGAAGCAATTGGTATATTTTTGCTCTTTTTTCTTCCAATCCTTGCTTTTATTGTTGTAGAAAAAAGGTTATTTAAACACTTATTCATTACAATTTTTTCGATTCTTGCCTTTTATCTTATGTTTACCTTTTTTGGTGAACTTCTTCCGGATTTTGCCACTCAGGGAAAAGGTCTATTCTTTATAATATTTCTTTATTTGATATTTACCAATATTTATGGGTATTTATTAAAGAGATTGAAATATGAGATTTCTTCATTATTGAAAAATTTTTCTCAAAAAGAATAATATAAAAAGCCGATGATGAAAAATATTAGGGGAGTGATATCGATGTATCCAGAATATGTTACTAAGTTGGAAAAAGTAAAAGGGATTTCACAAGAAGAATTAAAAGAACTTCAACCTGTTGAAGAAAAGTATAAGTTTAGAGCTAATGAATATTACTTGGCCTTAATCAATTGGAAAGACAAAAACGATCCTATAAGAAAGATTATAATTCCAAATATTGAAGAATTGGAAGAATGGGGATTAGAAGACGCTTCAAAAGAACATTCATATACAATAAGTAAGGGATTGCAACACAAGTATAGGGATACCGCTTTACTGTTAGTAAATGATGTATGTGGGAGTTTCTGTAGATTCTGTTTTAGAAAAAGATTGTTCAAGAACGTTGGTAAAGAAGTAGTTAGAACCCGTGAAATTGAACAAGATCTCGATTATATTCGAAAACATGAAGAAATCACAAATGTTCTCCTGACAGGGGGTGATCCTTTACTCCTTTCAACTAATAAACTTAAATCAATTATAGAATCTATTAATGAAATAGATCATATAAAAATCATTCGCATAGGTACAAAGACTCCGGCTTTTAACCCTTTCAGAATAATATCGGATGATACACTATCAAGTTTCATTAAAAAAATTACCAATAGTGGTAAAAAATTATATTTTATTGTGCACTTTAATCACCCAAGAGAATTAACTTCTGCTTCTATTCAGGGAATAAATATATTGCAAAATTCTGGAGCCATAATAGCAAATCAAACTCCTCTTTTGCATGGTATTAATGATAATCCTAAGACATTATCGACATTATTTAAAAAGCTATCCTTTAATGGTATTCCTCCCTATTATGTATTTCAAAATAGACCTGTCATGGGGAATAAAGGTTTTACTATTCCTTTAGAAAAAGCTTATTCAATATTCCTAGAATCTTTAGAAGATATCTCAGGTTTAGCCAAAAGACCTAGATTTGTAATGTCTCATGAATCTGGAAAAATAGAAGTTGCCGCATTGACTAGCAAAAATATTATCTTTCGTTATCATAGATCGCACAATCCTGATAACTATGGTAAATTTTTTGTATTCAAAAGAGATCCACAAGCCTATTGGTTTGATGATTACAAAGAATTGGTGGAAATATATAATTACAAAAGTTTTTAAAATATATAGATAAGATTCCATTACTTGAGGGATGAAAATTTTCAGATGGTTATTTTAAAAAAGGAGCAGATTCAACATGTTAAATGGCATAACAGACGTACCAGGAATAAAAGTAGGACACTACACTGACAATAAATCCTTAACAGGTTGTACGGTTGTTCTAGCCAAAAATGGAGCGGTAGGTGGGGTTGATGTTAAAGGCTCAGCCCCAGGTACAAGAGAAACAGACTTACTAAAACCGGGGAATCTTGTTCAAATGGTACACGGCGTTTTATTAACTGGTGGAAGTGCTTTTGGCTTAGATGCAGCAAGTGGGGTCATGCAATTTTTAGAAGAAAATAGTATAGGCTTTCAAACAAGTACTGTGAAAGTCCCCATAGTACCTGCTGCAGTTATTTATGATTTGGATATAGGAGACCCAAATGTTAGACCCGATAAAAGATCTGGTTATATCGCAGCAAATTTAGCCACATCAGATTGTGTTGAAGAAGGATGCGTTGGTGTAGGGACTGGGGCTCTTGTTGGTAAGGCGGCAGGTGTTAACAATGCTATGAAAGGTGGGGTAGGAAGTTATTCCATTGAATTAGGTAACGGGATAATAGTCGGAGCGATAACGGTTGTGAATGCTACAGGAGATGTTTACGAAGAAGGGGAAATAATAGCTGGGGCTATAGACCATAACAATAATTTTTTGAATATATCTGAATATATGAAAAAATCAAGTTTTAAGTCTAATCCAGGTGAAAATACAACTCTATCCGTCGTAGCTACAAATGCAAAATTGTCCAAAGAGGAAGCCAACAAAGTTGCTCAAATGAGCCATGATGGGTTGGCAAGGGCGATAAGACCTGTTCATACTATGTACGATGGAGATACTATTTTTTGTTTATCTACTAGTGATTTATCAAGCGACGTTACATTAATTGGAGAAGTAGCAGCAGAAGTAGTAGAAAAATCTATTATAAGGGCTATCAAATCGGCAAGAAAAGTTGACAATATTCTCAGTTACAAAGATTTGAATCCTAATAAAAGATAATTCCCACTACTCCTGTCATAATTATTATAAAAATCGGATTTAATTTTGTGAAAAAAAGGAGCATCAAAACCCCAATAAATATGAGAAAACTCTCCAAATTTACGATATTAGCGATACCAATTGTGTATGCTGAACCAAGTATCAACCCGATAACAGCAGGTTTTAGAAATTTAAGAATATTTTGTTGAGTATCGCCATTTCCGTTTTTAAAATATCTGCCTACCAGTAATCCTATAATTAACGAAGGCAGTATGACTGCAGTTGTCGCGACCAAAGAACCAACTACCCCAGAAACCTTATATCCAACAAAAGTAGCACTATTTACAGCTATTGGTCCGGGAGTAACCTCTGCTATAGCTATTAAATCCAGAAATTCTTGAATAGACATCCAATCTCTTCTTTCTAGATGTGTTTGAATTAGTGGTATCATTGCGTAACCACCACCAAATCCAAATAAGCCAATTTCAAAAAAAGAAAAAAACAAGCCAAATAAGGTTTTCATGGCTTTTTTCTCCCTTCAGACATAGAGGAAAGGCTCCCCACAATGAAAGCGATAACAATTATATAAATGGGATTAATTTTAAATACTCCAATTGCAACAAAAGCTCCTGCAGTTAATAGAACTAAAACGATAGACCATTTAACCGATTTTGATAGACTTATCGCAGCATATACGATAAGTGCGGCTATAGCAGGTCTTATACCTTCAAAGGCACTTTGTAAAACGTTAAGTCCCGCTGTTTTCGTAAGAGTAAAAGCTATCACCAATATTATTATAAAAGAGGGTAAAGAAACCCCTATTACTGACATAACAGCTCCTAAAATTCCCTTTATATCATATCCTACTAAAATAGAAAGATTAATAGCCACAGCTCCTGGTATAGTTTGAGTTAAAGAGACCGTGTCTGTAAACTTATCCTTTTCTACCCAATTTTTCTTTTCTACGACTTCTTTCTCCATTAAAGGAATCATAGCGTACCCCCCGCCAAAAGTGAAGAGCCCTATTTTAAAAAACGTAATGAACATTTTTAACACTATTTTTGATTTGCCTTTTTCACTCATTTCTATTATCTCCCTACAATTTCAGTTCAGTAAAGAATCTAAAATGATCAGCTCTTATCAGGCTTTCCCTGAATTCTACCAATCTATTTTCCGAATCATATGTGTATCTTGTAGTTTGAAAAAGAGGAATATTTTCATCAATTTCTAGCAATTCTTGGGCTTCTAGCGAAGGTAGGACAGGTTCGAGATATTCTTTGGCATTGACACATCTTATTCCTTCTCTAGCAAGTAAATCATACAAAGGTTTTGTTTCTAGATTTTTATTATCCATTTTTCTTAGAAAGTCAATAGGGATGTAAGAGCTTTCCAATATTAAAGGGATTTCTCCAACTAATCTCAACCTTGTAATTTCCCATAATTCGACGTTTTTAAATTCATCAACATCTTCCAATCCAGAGACGTTTTTTACCGATATAAGTTTAGTATTAGAATTCTCAAGCTTACTGGCTATACTTTTTCCAAAACTGTAAAACTTTAAAAGACTTTGCTCCCAAAAAAGAGATTGAACTTTATATCCTCTTCCTTGGTAACTTTTTATTGTACCTTGATGTTTCAATAAACTTAAAACTTTTCTTATCGTAGTTCTTGTTACATGAAATTCCTCCGCCAGTTCATTTTCTGATGGAAGAAATGAGTTCATTGGATATTCCCCTTCATATATTCTTGAAATTATTTGATCAGCGATTGTTTGATAAATTGGTGTCTTGTAATTGGCCATTTACGATACCTTCCTTCAATAAAGATATACAAATATGTCTACTCAAACTTGTATATACTAATTATATCAAATAAAAGGAATCAAGTCAAGAGTTCTCATGGTACGAATAAGATATAAATTTGCAAAAAATGAAAAATTAAGAAAAATTAATGTAATCAACTTTAATTGTTCCTGATCCTATTTAATCTGGGTTAATCACTGATAATGAGATTTGGTTTTTTTAATTAAAGTAATTATAATTGTTTGTATAGAAAACAAATTAATTTTTAGGGGTGTTACTTTAAATGACTGGCTATAAATTTTCAAACAAGAAAGTGAAAGAAAATAATCTTAGATTAGTATTAATGAAAATATTGCAAAATAGTCCGATTTCAAGAATTGAAATTTCTAAAAAAACCGGATTAACAAGATCGACCGTCTCTGAATTGGTGAAGAGGTTGATGGAGGAAGGTTTAATTAAAGAGAGTTATAAAAATATTGATAAAGTCGGACCTGGTAAAAAACCTATTTTATTAATACCAGAAACAGAGAAATTTTTTGTTATAGGTTATGACCTAACTGTAATTCATTCGGAGATCGTTGTTATGAATTTGAATGGAGATGTAATAACGAAGAGACCTTTTATTTCTTTGAAAAAGCTCATATCATTAAAGAATATAACAGAAATATTGAACTTATTTATTAAATCTTTAGAAGAGATTAAACATGATCTGAATATTTCGAACCAGTCGATCAAGGGTATAGGAGTAGCGTTTCCAGGTTTGGTGAGTAGAAACAACAATTCTTTATCAATCACACCAAACTTAGAAAGATATTTTGACTTCTCGTTAATTGATAAATTCTCTGAAAAGTTAGGAATCCCAATAGTAGTTGATAACAATGCAAATATGAAGGCATTAGGTGAATTAATATATGGGATAGGAAAAGAAGTTCATGATTTCCTTCTTGTGAATATAAGTTATGGAATAGGTGCAGGCTTAGTTATTCAAAATCAGTTGTTTAGGGGAAAATACAACTTGTCAGGAGAAATTGGACATATAAAAGTTGCCGAAGATAGCGATATTTGTAGTTGCGGAGAAAAAGGCTGTTTAGAAACTTTTTCTTCGGTTAGATCAATGGTAAAAAAATACTACACAAAATGTAATAAAAAATTAGACGAAAACTACGATATGGGAAAAATAATTAATTATGCTAACCAAGGAGACCAAAATGCTATTCAAATTTTTCAAGAATCTGGATTTTACTTGGGCAAAGCTATAGGAAACGTTTTAAATATCATCAATGTGGAATCGGTTGTATTAACTGGAGAAATAAAAAAGTATTGGGATATTATAGAAAAAGATTTTTACAAAGGATTAAATGAAACAACGTTACCTTTAATAGAAAAAAACACACAGATAAAACTTTCCGAATTGGGAGAAGAAATTACTGCAATCGGAGCAGCTTCAATGGTTCTAGAAGATATGTTGATTTAACGCGTATCAATCAAAGAAGGAATTTATTCTTAAAAGGAGGCGGTACTATGGCATTAAGAAAGTTTTTTGGGTTGGTATTAGTTGTTTTGTTTGGCGTTGTTGCATTGTCTGGGGTGTCCGTGGAAATCGGGATTTCACCAAGAGAAATAGGAGCAGTAATGGATGAGCATATCTCGAATTTTGAAGCACAAAATCCTGACATACAAATCGAATGGTTGAAGGTTCCTGGGGTCCCCGGTCAGCAACATAGTCAATATGTGACACTGTTTTTCGGTGGAAGTGACAAGCCGGATATTATAGCTATGGATATTATCTGGCCTGGCGAATTTGCATCTCGTGGATGGTTAGCACCATTAAATGAATATTTTCCGGAAGAGGAACATGCAGAGTTCATTGAAAACATGATAGACGCAGCAAAATATGAAGGAGATGTTTATGGAGTACCTCTCTACATAAACGGTCTTCATTTGTATTACAGAAAGGATTTACTTAAGAAATATGGATTTACTCCTCCGAATACTTGGGAAGAACTGGTGGAACAGGCTTCTTATATAGTGGAACAAGAAAAAGACCCCAACTTATATGGATATATAAGTATGTGGGGCAAAATTGAAGGCCTATTTATGAATTATCTCCAGTTTTTCTGGGGCAAAGGTGGAGAGTTTTTCGATGAAGAGGGAAATGTTGTTGTAAATAGTAAAGAGGGAGTAGAAGCCTTACAATTTATGGTTGATATGATATATGAATATAACCTTGCTCCGGAAAGTATCGTAACTTATACTCCAGATGATGCTAGAATATTATTTCAACAAGGTAGAGCTGTTTTTATGGTAGTTCAAGATTTTGTTTGGCCTATTTTAACTGCCTCAGATTCCATAGTAGCTGATAAGGTTGATTTTATGAGAGTGCCTTATTTTGAGGGATATCCTGATACAAACACCGTATGTTTAGGAGGGTGGTTGTTAGGGATAAATATAAATTCACAACATAAAGAAGAAGCATGGAAATTTATTGAATATCTAACTTCCCACGAAGCTCAACTAAGAACAGCCGCAGTAACCGGAAATTTACCAACAAGGCAATCCGTTTATGAAGATTCAAGATTAGTAGAACAATTTCCTGTTGCCAACAAACAGTACAAGGATTTTATGGTTGGAAATGTTCGTCCCTCCGCCCAACTTGGAGAGAAGTACACTCAAGTTTCTGAAATTATGCAAAGGGAGATACAATCCGCATTATTACGACTAAAAACACCTCAAAGAGCCTTAGACGATGCTGTATCTCAAATAAACGCGCTTCTTAGGTAAGGAAATTTACAAAGAGGGTCCTTGGATTTATTCTAAGGACCCATTAAAGAAGGTGATGAAGTTGAATAAAAAAACGGGAATTTTTCTTATATTACCAGCTTTCATAATTTTAATAACAATTTTTATTGGTCCAACAATATACACAATAGTTTTAAGTTTTTCTTCTTATTCATTCACAGGTGTTGAATTTTCAGGGTTAAGTAACTTTTCCAGACTTTTCAATGATCCATCGTTCTGGAGGGCATTTTATAATACTCTTATTTTTGTTGGAGTTACAGTTCCAATAGAATTATTTTTGGGTTTTCTTTTGGCTTTAGTTGCAAATAAAGCAATGAAAGGCAGATCAATTATCAGAGTGGCTTTATTGATTCCTTGGGCGTTGCCAACAGCTCTAAATGCATTAGCTTGGAGATGGATGTATAATACCGATTATGGATTATTTAATTCAATATTGATAAATTTGAATATTATAGACACTCCCATAAATTGGCTAGGGGAAATACCATTAGCTATGATTTCTATGATGATAGTTGCTATATGGAAAACAAGTTCTTTTATGGCTCTTCTTATTTTGACAGGGCTACAAACCATTCCTTCAGAATTGTATGAAGCTGCTAAGATTGATGGCGCCACTAATTGGCAAGCCTTAAGAAAAATTACAATTCCATTAGTGAGACCTTCAATAATGGTTTCTTTACTTTTTAGAACGGGAGATGCTTTTAGAAGTTTTGAATTACCGTATAACCTTACAGGTGGGGGACCAGTAAATTCTACTGAGACTCTATCAGTTTTTGCTTACAATAATTTCTTTCAATATTTGGATTTTAGTTATTCTTCAACTATTGCCCTGATACAGTTTTTATTGTTGTTAGGATTGGCTATAATATACTTGAGAACTTTAAGGTGGGATATCTATGAATAAATTGAAAATTCAAAAGAGTTTCAACTATTTAATAGCTATTTTGCTAGTTTTACTGTCAATATTCCCAATAGTTTGGCTGTTTTTAACTTCTATTAAAAGTACAAATGAAATTTATTCTTGGCCAGTAAAAATATTTCCTTCTCAACCAACAATTCAAAATTATGTTAATTTATTCCAGATGGGTTCTTTTGGGAGATACTATTTAAACAGTTTTATTGTTAGCGGGAGTGCTACCATTCTGATCTTAATTACCGGAACTTTAGCGGCATACTCTTTTGCTAGGATTCAATTTAGAGGTAAAAGGTCTTTAATGATGATTGTTTTGGCTTTGCTACTTTTTCCACCGGTTGCGATAGTTCCTCCATTGTTTTTGATTTTTAGGAATTTGAATTTGATAAACAATTATATATCGTTAATATTGGGTCATACAGCCTTATATCTTCCGTTGGCGATTTGGATATTGATGAATTATTTTAGAACGCTTCCCAAAAACATTGAAGATTCCGCACGAATTGATGGTTGTAATACGTTTCAAATGATTTTTAAAATATTACTTCCAATGTCGTTACCTGGGTTAATCGCAGCTGGATTGATTACTTTCGTATTTTCTTGGAATGAATTTCTTTTGTCGCTGGTTTTACTCTCAAAAAACGAAATGAGAACGGTTGTTGTTGGAATTTCCTTGTACCCTGGTGAATATTCATTTCCCTGGGAGTTGATTAGTAGTGCGATAGTATTAGCAATCATACCAATAATATTACTGACTCTTGTTTTTCAAAAATATATTATAAGTGGTTTAACTGCAGGATCGACAAAATATTAAAAATTAGACGCTTTAGAAATAAAAAGATATTCACAAATACGGTTTTGATTTTATATGGTTACAAGATTGGATCTAAATCAAATTTTTAAGTTTCATATCCATACATATTATATGAGGAGGAGAAATTATGAGTAAACTTTTTTCTTCAAAATATTTTGCTAATCTGTCTTTATTTGATCCTGTTGAAGGGATCACAATTAAAGAACCATATGGGAAAGAAAATGGGTATTGGGTAGGAGCACCTTATGTTTTTTATGATGAAATATTAGGTAAATTCTTCTTATACTATAGGATAAGAAAACCAAAACCAATTCGTGGTGGAGAGGTAAGAATTGCTCAAAGCGTCGATGGAGAGAAATTTGAAGATATACTAGTTATTAAAAAAGAGCAACTTAACAGTGAATCTATTGAAAGAGCCTCATTTTTAAGATGCATGGATGGAATATATAGAATGTATATAAGCTATGTTGATCCGCAAACAAGAAAATGGAGAATAGATATGATGGAAGCGGATCATCCCAAAAATTTTGACGTAAGTACAAGAAAAAAGGTTTTTGTTGCAGAAGATTTAGATATAGAAGGTATAAAAGATCCTTACGTTTTTTTGGTGGGGAGAAAATATTATATGCTTGTAAGTTATGCAGAACCTCTAAAGAATCCTTCTGAAGAAACAAAGAGAAAATTGCATGAAAGTGGAGATGTTTATACTACAGGTTTAACAACCCATCCGACGGGACTTGCGACGAGTTTAGATGCTAAAAATTGGAAATGGGAAGGAAAGATATTAGATGTTTCAAAAAATGGTTGGGACAAATATCAAGCAAGAATTAATTCGGTAATTTATGTTCCTCCTGTTTTCTTTGGATTTTACGATGGAAGTTCATCAGAGAAAGAAAATTACGAAGAAAGATGTGGATTATGTATGAGTTATGATTTAAAATCATTTGAAAGTATAACTCCTAATGAACCTGTACTTGAGTCCCCTTATAACACTCATTCAGTAAGATATGTTGATTTTCTTGAAAAAGAAGATGAAATTTGGTATTACTACGAATTTTGTAGAGAAGACGAAGCTCACGAACTGAGATTGGCAAAAGTGAAAAAATTTTAAAATTAGAGGGGAATGAGTAAAGATGAGAATATTATTTATCGACATTGACACTTTAAGGGCAGATCATCTTGGGAGTTATGGATACTTACGAGAAACCTCACCAAATATTGATGATGTGGCTAAAGAAGGTATTAGATTTGATAACTACTATTGTTCCGATGCCCCGTGTTTACCTTCTCGTGGAGCTCTATCTACAGGTAAATTTGGTATAAAAACAGGTTTAGTTGGTCACGGTGGAACAACTGCTGACATGCGAATAGAAGGTAAGAATAGAGATTTTCAAGATAAACTAGCATATATGAGTTTACCTGCTTTGTTGAAAAACATCGGATTTCATACAGTTACGGTAAGTCCTTTTGGAGAAAGGCATTCTGCTTGGTGGTTTTATGCTGGATTCAATGAGGTTTATAACCCTGGAAAATGTGGCCTTGAAAGAGCGGATGAGATTGTTCCTTCAGCTCTAGAGTGGTTAAACAAAAATGCTGAGTCAGACAATTGGTTTTTACATGTAAACGTTTGGGATCCACATACGCCATACAGAACACCCTCTGACTTTGGTGACCCTTTTGAAAATTCACCTATACCCGGTTGGTATAACGAAGAATTAATAAAAAGACATAGAAAGTTAGCTGGTCCACATACTGCTCAAGACTTAAATATGTATGACAATCGTGAAGATCCAAGATTTCCAAGGCAACCTGGTGAAATAAAAAACATGAACGATTTGAAACAATTAATAGATGGCTATGATACAGGTATTAGATATGCTGACTTTTGGATTGGAAAGATAATAGATATGTTGAAAGAAAAAAGAGTATATGAAAATACAGCTGTGATAATATCTGCCGATCATGGAGAAAACATAGGGGAGTTGGGTATATATGCAGAACATGCGACAGCTGACAACATAACCTCTAGAATTCCCTTGATAATAAAATGGCCAGGTGGATTAAAAAGCCATGTACATCAAGGCTTTTTATACAATTTGGATCTAATATCAACATTGTACGAAATATTTGAATCAGAGATAAAAAGTAAGTTTTCTGAAGAATATATTCAAATGTTCAAAAAAGAAATGGACGGAATAAGTTTTGCAGATGTAATATTTAAAGGTGAAAAGATATCTAGAAAGTATCTGATTTTAAGTCAGATGGCACACGTATGCCAAAGAAGCGTGAGATTCGATGATTGGATTTATATGAGAAGTTATCACGATGGATACCACCTTTTCCCCAAAGAGATGTTATTCAATTTAAAAGAGGATCCTCACGAGCGAAATGACATAGCCAAAGAAAGCCCAGAGATTTGTAGGGAAGCACTGTCTTATTTAAATGAGTGGCATGATGAGATGATGAAAGAATTACCAGAAGGATACCAAGTAGATCCATTGCAAACGGTTTTAAAAGAAGGCGGGCCTTATCACGCGAGAGGTCACTTGAAAACTTACTACGAAAGATTAAAAGAAACAGGTAGGGAAAAAGCAGCAGAAGAATTGAAGAGGAAATATCCTGCGGAATTTTAAATTATTTCGAGGCCGGGCCTTTCTCTTCCCAGTAAATTAATTTGTGGAGAGGAGTTAAGGCCCCTTTATTTTTATATGGTCTAAGAGACAAAAGGTGCTAAAGTATATTGGATTTAACTTACATTGATGGATGATTTATAGAATTTTTTAAAATACAATATTTTTTTGATATAATCAAAAAGTGAGATTTTGAAAAGAGGGGAGACCAATTGCGCTCTGTTAATTTGCTTATAAAACCTGTATCCAGTAATTGTAATATGAAATGTTCTTATTGCTTTTACAACGATATTGCTAATAAGAGAAAAAAAGTTTCTTATGGCAAGATGAATGAAGAAACTTTAGAAAACCTTGTGAAAAAAGCGATAGCTTCTTCAGAAGTAAGTTGTTCTTTTGCCTTTCAAGGAGGGGAACCTACTCTAGCTGGGTTGGAATTCTATGAGAAATTTTTAGAATTTGTTAATAAATACAATAAAAACAATATTAAAACATATTTTTCCATTCAAACAAACGGTCTTTTAATCGATGAAAAGTGGGCGGGATTTTTTAAAAAGAATAATTTTTTGGTGGGGCTTTCCTTGGATGGAGATAAAAAAACTCACGATCTATTCAGAGTAGACAAAGAAGGTAAAGGCACATATAATAGGGTAATGAAAACAGTGGATCTTTTTGATAAACACAAGGTTGCTTACAATATTTTAACTGTTGTTACATCACAACTTGCCAAACATCCTCAAAGAGTTTACAATTTTTATAAAAGGAAAAACTTTGGTTTTGTTCAATTCATATCTGTTATAGAGCCGTATGGCGAAGAAAATGTCTCCCATCCCTATTCTCTAAAACCAAAGGAATATGCCTATTTTTTGAAAGTACTTTTTGATAACTGGGAAAGAGATTCAATAAAAGGAAAATATATAAGCATTCGATTATTTGATAACCTTGTAAGAATGATTGGAGGTTATCCTCCTCAAGCATGCGAAATGAATGGGATGTGTAGTATACAGAATATTATCGAAGCAGATGGAAGCATTTATCCATGTGATTTTTACGTATTTGAAAAGTATAAACTTGGAAATATAAATGAGATAAAAACCATGGAAGAAATATTAAAAAATGAGATAGCCAAAGAATTCATTGCGTCTTCCCTCGAACTTCCCGATGAATGCAGAAACTGTGAATGGTATTCTTTATGTAGGAATGGTTGTAAAAGATATAGGTATGATGGTAAAAAGTATTACTTTTGTAATGCCTACAAAGAGTTTTTTGAATATTCGTATGAGAGATTGAAAAAGATTTCAGAAAGTGTCACTTCTTCAACTTTTTGAGTTTGAAGAATTCTTCTCTTTCAGTTTCTTCCAATGTATCTTGAATAAATTTAATAGATTCTTTCATCTTAGGTATGACAATATTTTCTAGAGCGGAAACTCTTTTTTTTGTTTTTTGAACTTCATAAGCAAGCTTGTAAACTTTATTTTCAATCATAGATGCTTCTGTTATTAATTCTAAAGCTGTTTCAAAAGAAATATAAGCTTCATCTAAAGCGGCATCCGTTCGATATATTTCGTAAGGAATTTCCAACTTGGGTTTTTCTTGTCTGAATAATTCTGGAACCTCAACTCCCATAACGCTTTTGAACCTTATTTTTAATTCATCATATTCTGGGATTCCATTGGCATATTCTTCTATATTTTCAATGCCGAGATCTAAATTTGCTAACTGTAAAGATTCATAAGCCCTAGCTAGTGTAGTTAATATTTTTTCTTGTATTTCTTTAGCTTGTTCTATCAAATCAACTAGTTCTTTCATTATAATATTTCTCTTTTTTTCTAATAGATCGTGGCCCTCTTGTGAAAGTTGGTATTGCTGTTTTAAAGCAATCAAATTACCTTTTGTAGGGATGGTTTGATCGAAAATCATAGTTTTCACCCTCTCTAATGCGTTGATTTAAAAACTATTTCTTGGAATAATGTTCTTCAAATTCTTTTTCTTTAATCCGGGTTAATTCTGTTTTTGGCAATAGGGAAAGTATCTCCCAAGCAAGATCAAGTGATTGTTCCAAACTTCTGTTCTCTTGAAAACCTTGATTAAGAAATTTCTGTTCGAATTCTTCACCAAATTTTAAATATAGTTTATCGATTTCCGACAGGTCATCTTCACCAATTATGGCCGCTAATGACCTTATTTCAAAAACTCGAGAATAAGAAGCAAAAAGTTGGGAAGATAGATTTGGATGGTCATCTCGAGTATACCCTTCTCCTATACCATCTTTCATCAGTCGTGATAAGGAGGAAAGGCTGTTTATAGGGGGATATATATTTTTTCTAAATAGATCACGAGATAATACTATTTGGCCCTCGGTGATGTATCCTGTTAAGTCAGGGATGGGGTGGGTAATGTCATCATTGGGCATTGTTAAAATAGGTATTTGAGTTACCGAACCTTTTTTCCCTTTGATTATTCCCGCTCTTTCATACAAAGAGGCAAGATCGGAATAAAGATATCCTGGGAATCCTTTTCTTCCTGGTACTTCTCCTCTGTAATTAGATAGTTCTCTCAAGGATTCACAATAGTTTGTCATATCGTTTAAAATAACTAAAACGTGTTTATCTTCTTCAAAAGCTAAATATTCTGCTACAGTCAATGCCATTCTAGGGGTTGCTATCCTTTCCACCACTGGATCGCTCGCCAAATTCAAGAATAACACCATATTCTGAATTGCTCCACTGTCTTCGAAATTTTTGATTATGAAGTTGGCATCATCTTTTTTTAACCCTATAGCAGCAAAAACTATAGAAAATTCTTCTTTAGAAGTTAACTTCGCTTGCTTGGCAATTTGTACTGCTAAATTATTGTGTGGCAAACCATTTCCAGAAAAAATCGGCAATTTTTGTCCTCTTATTAAAGTCAACATTGTATCAATTACAGAAATGCCCGTTTGAATGAAATTTTTGGGGTATTCTCTAGCAGCAGGATTTATAGCTGATCCGTTTATATCCGCACTTTTTTGAGAAATAATCTCCCCCATTCCATCAATAGGTTCTCCCAAGCCATTGAAAGTTCTTCCCAAAATATCCCTAGATAAATTGATTTCTTGGGGTCTGCCCAAGAATTTTATCTTTGAATTTGTAAGAGAAAGTCCTTGTGTTCCTTCAAAAACTTGAACAACAGCTTTATTTTCAGAAACAAGAATAACGGAACCCACTCTTCTTTTTCCGTTTTCCTCTATTTCCACTATTTCATTGTATCCGATATCTTCTATATTTTCAACTATTATAAGAGGTCCTCTAATTTCTGAAATTTGGTCGTATTCCCTTATTGCCATTTTTTCACCTCTTAACTGTTATACTTTTTTTCCAATTCTTCAAAATGTTTACTTAAAAGATCTTCAATTTTTTTGAATTCGTTTAAATTTGTGATATCTTCCTTCATTATTAGCAACTTTCTTGTTATTTCTGAGGGTAGAACTTGAGTAATTGGAACTGACCTGTTTATAAAAGTTTTAGCCTTGTAATAAGTATCAATTATAATCTTTAGCATCATATGTTGTTTTTCTAATTGACAGTACGAATCGACTTCACTGAAAGCGTTTTGTTGTAATATTCCAATTTTTATTATTCTAGCTATTGAAACTACCAATTTTTGAATATCAGGTAAAACATCTTCCCCAACAATTTTTATAGTTTGTTGAAGAGCATCGTCTTGGTTGAGTAATTCCATAGCTTCATTTCTATACTGACTCCAGTCTTTTGTAACGTTTTTGGTGAACCATTCTTTTAAATCACCTGCGTATCCGCTATAACTGGTAATCCAATTTATAGATGGATAATGTCTAGAATAAGCCAAGTTTTTGTCAAGTCCCCAGAAACATTTAACAAATCTGGTAGTACTTTGAGTAACAGGTTCAGAAAAATCTCCACCGGGAGGTGATACGGCTCCAATTATTGTGACAGAACCATTCGTATCGTTGAGATTTTCCGATAATCCGGCTCTTTCATAAAACTGGCCAATTCTGGAAGCAAGGTATGCGGGATAACCTTCTTCTGCAGGCATTTCTTCCAGTCTTCCTGATAATTCCCTCAGTGCTTCAGCCCATCGTGAAGTAGAATCAGCCATTACTGCGACGTTGTAGCCCATATCTCTATAGTATTCTGCGATAGTTACCCCGGTATAAATAGACGCTTCTCTAGCAGAAACAGGCATGTTGGAAGTATTTGCAATTAGGACAGTTCTCTCCATCAGTGGGACCCCCGTTTTAGGGTCCTGTAAATTAGGGAATTCTTCCAACACCTCTGTCATTTCATTTCCTCTTTCTCCACAACCGATGTAAACAATAATATCAGCCTCTGCCCATTTAGCTAATTGATGTTGAGTTATAGTCTTCCCGGTACCAAAACCTCCTGGGATAGCGGCAGTTCCTCCTTTACTGATGGGAAAGAAAATATCGATAACCCTTTGACCAGTTATCAACGGTATATTGGGTTCTAATTTATTTTTTACAACTCGAGGTACTTTAATAGGCCAAAATTGATACATTTTTATTTCTTTTATACCGTCTTCAGTTTGAATTTTTGCCAAAACCTCATCTACTTTATAGGAACCATTTTGTTTGATTTCAACTATCTTTCCTTGTATATCTGCTGGAACCATAATTTTATGTACTATATGCTTAGTTTCTTGTACTTGAGATATTACATCTCCACCCTTAACAATATCTCCTTTTTTCTTTAAAAACACAACCTCCCAGCTTTTTGAGAGATCTAGCCCAAACTCCTCTACTCCTCTGCCAATGAAGGATCCACTTTTCTCTATTAATTTGTTCAAGGGTCTTTGAATACCGTCGTAAATACTTCCCAGAAGGCCCGGACCTAAGGCTACAGAAAGCATCTGTCCTGTCCCTTCAATAGGTTCCTTAGGTTTTAACATGGAAGTTTCCTCGTAAACTTGAACAGTTGCTTCATCTTCATCAATGGAAATTACCTCTCCTATTAAGTGCAGATTACCTACCTTAACCATTTCATTCATCGAAAGTTTTTCCACGCCTTTAACTTTAACGACAGGTCCATTTATTTCTTTAATGTACATTATATATCACCTACTTCTTCCAATATCAGAGAGAAGATTTTTGTTTTATTTTGTTCTACATATGAATCTATGCTGTTGTTAATGATTGTATTATTACTTTTTAGGAGGATTCCACCTTCAATTTCTTTACTTGTTTTAACTTTATGATCTAAAACTATAGATTTCACAGTTTCATAATCATTTTTGTTACAGAGCACCTCGTAGTCGTTATGTATCAGCTTAGTTGCGTCAATATACAATTTTTGGTAAAAATATTTTTTGTTGTCAGGATCCAAAGTCACAAGATCTTTTTTTATTAATTGTAAAAGACTTTCCAATAGTTGGTTTTTCAACTTAAGTCTTTCTTGTTTTATCTTCAGCTTAGCTTTTGATTGGCTAACTTTTTCAGTAAGGTCTGCCTCTTCTTTAGCTTCCTTTAATTTTTTATCTCTGTAATTATTGATATCTTCTTCAATTCTCTTTTGAACCTCTTCCAGTTTCTTATTATAAGAAATTTTTAATTCATCACATTTTTGTTCAAATTTCTTGTCTAATAATTCAAGCATTGATTCCAATTTATCTTCGATTTCATTCATTTATTTTCACTCCAATTGCCCCTTCAACGTACTTTGTAATGAAATCTTTGTCGCCTCGCCATCCGTGCCTATCCGGTATGACAAAAATTAAAGGTAACTGTCCGGCTAGTTTATGTTTTTTAACTTCTTCCGGTATCTTTTGTGAAGCTAACTCAGTTATCAAAACAACGCCAATTTCTTTATTGCTCAACGCCTTATTGAAGGCTTCTAATATCTCATCTCTTTCATGAACAACGGTCCCAACAATTCCACTAAGTCTTAAACCAATGGCAGTGTCGATGTTATCACTTATTAGAAAGAATTTCATTTGTTAGATTCTCCCCAGTATCATTATCGAAACGATCAACCCATATATCACTATTCCTTCGGCTAAACCCACGTATATTAACGTTCTTCCTAATAACTCGGGTTTTTCACTTATAGCTCCTACCGCTGCCGAACCTACTATCGCAACACCGATACCTGCACCAATAGCGGATAAACCTGTAGATAATGCTGCGCCCAATAATCCTAACCCTTTATTGTTCGTTGTGTCAGATGTTACGCTCGTTCCAGTTGTAGAAGTTGTTGTTTGAGCTGAAACATGGGTGGGAAAAAGAGTAATTATAGCTAAAAGAAGTACAACTCCAAATACAGCAATGTTTCCCCTAAAAAACTTTTTTGCAAAAGATCTTGCCTTTTCGGGTTTTTTTGAAAAATAAAAACCAAACATAATTGTCAAAACAACTAAAGCTGTTAATGAAACAACGTATGCCATAACTAACACCTCCGGAAATTTTTAAAATTTGTATTTAACTGGATTAAATTCTTTCCCATTACCTTTGAAAAACCTGGTGAAAAATTCGTAATAATCTAACCTTAAGGTTTGAATGAATACAACCAGGCCTTCCAATCCGATTATTAGAATATTGCCCAAGAGTAATATAACAAATGAAACAACTGAGTTACTTGCCATTTGAGACATCATGTAAAATGCGAGAAATAACCCGGCATGGTTTAAAGCAAAAGCTCCTAACCTTATAAAAGAAAGAGTGTTGCTTAGGTATCCAAGTAGAGATTCAAAAAGCTCAAAAAAACTTTGAACAGCTTTTTCACTTAATTTTCCTTTTTCAAAGATTATACCATTAAGATATATGGCAACTATCAATGCGACAATAAAGCCTATACTTATTTTTGGGAATGCACCATTTCTCATATAATAAAAAATTCCTCCAAGTACTATCCAATAAAATGCAATCCCTGATAAGCCATTTGGATCGAACAAAAGTTCCAGTGTTTGCTTATTTTTAATCTTGTTGAATATGTTCAAAATCATAGCTAAAGTTATCACGGCTATCCCGAAGTAAATTGAAGTGAGTAGAAAATAGTTTATATTATCCATAGGTCTTTTCCACAAGGGTTTAATGATATTTTCAAATCCAAAAAAACTTCCATATAACGTTCCAAAAATCATCGAAGAGATTCCAGAAGCACCTAAGACGTAAAATAAGTCACTTTTATTCTTTTTGTAAATTAGAAATCCCAATAAAGTAAGAACAAGGCCATGTCCAATGTCACCAAACATCATCCCAAAAAAGAATAAGAATAATATTGAGATTATAGGTGTTGGGTCTATTTCATCGCTCGATGGTGTGCTGAACATCTTAACAATGAACTCAAAATGTTTAAAAAAACTTCTATTCTTAAGTAAAGTAGGTTGTTTTTCTTTAATACTACATTCAATAAGTAAAGAATAATCATTTGAATTACAATAATGAAAAAGTTTTGAATATGTTGCCTGATCGGTCCAACCAGAGATTATGAAAAAGTCCTCAGTGAAACTAATATTCTGAACTAAATCATAGATATTTTTCATGACGAAAACATAATCAGAATATTCGTATATATATCTACGCTTTTCGTAGAACAACTTTTTTATAGACATCTCGATAATTTCAATTTCGTATTTAACAGCCTTCAATTGGTCTTGAATTGTTTTCAATATATCTGAAGGCGTTCCTGAATAATTCTTAGGGATTTCGTATTCTAGAAAATTAGCAATTGAAAGTGTTTTTTCTATATCTTCGTTGGAGTCATATACGATAAAAAGCCATACGAAATCTTTATCTTCGTTGAGTTTTAATACTAAAATATCCTCATTTTTTATACTGTTAAAAAGCCTTTCATAGTACATACTGCTGATTTTGCCTACTTTGTATTTAAGGTTTTGTATTTTTTGTATATTTTTAACATCAAGTTGAATCTTTTGTAGTTTATCAAAAAGATTCAGATTATTTTCCAGATACTTTTTTTCTTCTTTCAACTTTGAAATTCTTTCTGATAAAATGTGTAACTCGTCCATAAGATTTTTTGAAAACTCGATTATTTCTTCTTTTTTAATTTTTGTAGGGAAAGAGACTTCCCATGTTTTGGGTTCGGGGTTCTTTTCCACAAATTCAAAGATATTTCTAAAATTTTCGTATATTTCCTGAAAAGGGTTGACGTTATCTTTTTTTACTCTTTCTAATAGGTTTTTATCCACTATCTTTTCAAGTGGTATAACTTCCACACTTTGAGAATCAATAATTCTTTTTGAAATTTTTTCTAATTCTGTTTTGGTGGAAATTATTGTGAACGGTTTTAGTCTTTCCTGCATGAACTCACTCCTCAATCAACAGCAAAAAAGCGTTGAATCTATCATTGGGAATTTTATACCTTTTGGCTTCTATAAGAGTAATTAAATCTTTATATTCATATTCTCTAAGAAATAAATATCCGCTCATAACTGTCAAACCATTTTGGGTTTCAGATATTAATTGTTTTGCTTCTTTCAACAATATTCTATTACATAGCCTTTCTATTATGTAGGAAAATATATTTTGGTTAATATTCTTAAAATATTCTCCATAGAAAGTTGAAGAAACTTTCTTGATGAAATCATTGAGATCTTCCGAAGTTGAAAGATTTTCTATTTCACTTTTTGATAATTTAAAAGTTATTGGGAGCAATAAGTTTAAAACTTCACTTGTAGAAAGTTTGAAGAGAATCCTTGCTCTATAGATCCATTGAATATTTATTAAATCCACTTGTTTGAAGAATAAATCCCTCAAGTTTGAAGAAAATTCTGGAGTTTTTTTGAATTCTGATTCCAAACTGGAAAAATACCAAAAGTCAATGGCGTTTAACAAATATTGTAATTTTTTTGTTTTTCTGTAATTGTCGTAGGCAGAAGTAATTACACCAGAGTAAATGCTATTTTTAAATGTGTTTAAAGCGTCATCAAAGTTCTTTATCGCCATGAATGTCTCTTCACTAATGGTTTTGTGATTGACGGGGAAAAGTCTTTCCTTTGAAATATATTCTAAATGACCAGAATGTAGAGAACGGAAGATAAATTTTATATTTTCAATTTCATAACGCCTTTCTATTAACTTAAATAATTTTTGAACTTTGACTGGTAGATAAAAATACAAATGGTAAAAGTCTGATAATATAGATTTTCGTATCAATATTTCCACGTCTCTTCTGTGTAAATTTGCTATATCCGTTCCTACTAATACTTCATTGTAATGAGTGTTGTTTTTTAAGTAAGCGACTATTTCTGTTATCGAACTCGCTTCTATTAAATTGTGATAATCACTTTGATTAAGGATTTTGGAATACAGTGCTTTAACTTTAGATGTTAGTCCAGGGATCATCAATTTCAACAACCTCGATCAGTAAATTAAATTTTCTATCACTTTTTTGGCTATTTTTTCTTTATCTTTTTCCAACTTTTCAAACTTGTTTTTATAATTCTTTATATCTCTATCTGCTTCGTCCAATAGATCTCTTGATCTTTCTTCTGCTTTTTTGATGATGGCTTTGTATTGATTATCAACTTCCAGCATTTTATCCTCTTTTTCTTTTTCTAAAAGAGAAATTTGTTCTTCTTGTTCTTCAATCAATTTTTTTTGGAAATCTTTTAATTTTTTATCGTAGTTCTCTTCTGCTTCTATCAACTTTTTTATAACGTCGTTTGGATTTAAATTCATGATTCCACCTCTGAGAAAATATATAACTATTTCTAATAAATTCTACTTGTATATTGTACTCCTATTTATGTTAAGAAAATAAAAATAATTGTTGAGAATATAATTAAAACAAAAAATATACCAATATTTTTACTTGGTATATAGATGAGCAACATTAGTAGCTGCAAATGATTCTGGTTTTATTTTATAATTATATCCCAAACCTTTTACGTAGCCTGTAATAACACTAAAAACCTCTTTTGATCTACCGTTTAAACCTATATCAAGGTGTATTTCTGGCTTTATTAAATTTAAGTGATTTTCGATAAATTCTGCGGTGTTTAAACTAAATTCTGCTTCTTTTATCAATCTTGAGTACATATCGTATGACCTACGTTCGTGAGTGACATAATAAAAATATGTAGCCCCATTGCCTACTTTGTAAATTACTATAGCTGTCGCAAAAGTTACATGTCCATCTCTTGCATGGCTATCTGTACCTACCCACACTTTGTAACTTTTGTTTTCTAAAAATAATTTAATGAAATTAGTTAACTCTTTGAATTCTACAGTGCCTATAGTTGGATTCTTTAACTTGAAAACGTTACCCCCTTTTTAGATAAGTTTTCTTCAATTATACACCAAAACGCAACGATTTGTATTAAAAATTCTTAAGATTAATTAAGAATACTTCTTAAATTCGAATTAAAATTTTGGTATAATACACTAAAATATGTGAATAAGACGAGGGAGTATAGATTGATTAGAGCATTTTTATGGCTTTTGCTAGTTACTGTAATATGGGGTTCTACCTTTCCAATTCACAAGGTAATGTTAACTGATCTTCAAACTTTGCCCTATTTGTTTATAAGGTTTGGTATTGCGGCTGTTTTATCCTTCCTTATTTGGAAAAAGCATTCTTTCAAATATGGGGCAACCTTAGGAATAATTTTAGGATTGGCACATGCCCTGCAAACTTATGGGATCAATTTTACAGATGCTTCAAAAAGTGGATTTATTACCTCTTTATATATTCCATTTACCCCTATAATTTCTTATTTAATTGAAAAAGAAAAACCTAACTTCATTCAGTGGTTATGTTTTCCTTTGTCTTTGTTAGGTTCTTACATGCTTTTTGGAGGTATTTCAGGGTTTAATTTTGGGGATTTCTTAACGTTTTTGGGTGCCGTTTTGTTTGCAGTTCATATTGTTTTAATAACGAAATTTTCAAAAGTTGTTGAAGAAACATCGCTTTTAGCTTATCAGTTTTTATTTGCTGCTATAATCAATGTGTCAATTTCATTCAATTCTAGTTGGAAATTAGGTGCTCCAATTTGGTTAACCGCTATATACACTGCAATAGCAGCGACCATAGTTGTGAATTTTCTGCAAGCTAGATATCAAAAGGTAATTGGTTCTAATTCAACCGTTCTTATATTCATTGGAGAACCAATATTTGCTTCGTTATTTTCATTTATTTTTTTGGGAGAGAGATTTTCTGGATTGCAGATGATTGGGGCTTCAATTATGATTGGAGTAATAATTTTGACTACTTTTTCATACAGAGTTAATAAATATTTGAAAGAGAGATTAGATTTAAAAGAGCTTTAAGAAAGAGGAGGAGTTTTAGTGAGATACATAGATATCAGAAGTGATACCGTTACGCAACCTACTCAAGAGATGAGAGAAGCGATGTTTAAGGCAGAAGTTGGGGATGATGTTTACGATGAAGACCCAACGATGAAAAAATTAGAGAAATATGCTGCGGAAGTAGTTGGAAAGGAAGACGCACTTTTTGTTCCTAGTGGAACGTTTGGTAACCAACTTTCCATCTTTACTCATTGTGAAAGAGGAAATGAAGTTATCCTTGATGATAGTTGCCATATTGTTGTTCACGAAGTCGGGGCAGCTTCGGTAATTGCTGGCGTACAATTGAGAACTATAAATAGTGATAAGGAAGTTATGGCACCTCAGGATATTAAAAATAGAATAAGAAAGGGAGAAGACGACCTTCATTTTCCATCTACTGGATTGATATGTCTAGAAAATGCTCATTCCAATGGAAGGGTTGTGTCGCTTGAAAATATGAAAGAAATATCTGAGACAGCTCATGAGAAAGGAATTCCTGTTCATTTGGATGGAGCTAGAGTATTCAACGCTGCAACCTACTTGAACGTTGATCCCAAGGAGATAACTCAATATTGTGATTCAGTCATGTTTTGCCTTTCAAAGGGTCTATGTGCTCCCGTAGGTTCTTTACTGGCCGGGAGTAAAGATTTCATTCAAAAGGCCAAAAAGAAACGGAAACTGATGGGTGGGGGATTAAGGCAAGCTGGATTTTTAGCTGCAGCAGGATTAATTGCCCTTGAAAAGATGAGATTCAGACTAAAAGAAGATCATGAAAACGCTAGATATCTAGGAGAAAGGTTAAATGAAATCCCTGAAATTTCTGTGAACTTAGACGATATTCATATAAATATGGTTTTTTTCAGAATAAACAAAGATATAAATTTTAGGGAAATGGTATCGTTTTTTTTAGAAAAAGGTATCAAAATAAATCCACCAGAAAATGGAGAATTAAGATTTGTAACTAATTATTGGGTAAGTAAAAAAGACGTGGATTACATTGTTGAAACAATGAAAGAATATTTAAAGAAGTGATGAAAAAATGTCTAATTCAAAAAAAGCGGTAGCTTTACGGTATAAACGAGGAACAGATGAAGCACCTAAAGTCGTTGCTAAAGGTATCGATTCAATAGCCAGAAGAATCATAGAAATAGCTGAAGAAGAAAACATACCAATAGTTAAAAGCGAAAAAGCTGTTGAAGAGTTTTATGGTTTAGATTTGGATGAAGAAATCCCTGACGAATTGTATGAATTAGCTGCTGAAATAATAGCTTTTGTCTATAAGATGGATAAAGAGTTCAGTTAGTTGCAATTACTTTGTATAACGTACTACCTGAACCAGTCATCAAAGCAAATATAATCCCTTCATCCTTTTCTATGTCTTCCTTTTTTTGTTTCAATTTAGGATATTCTTTGAATACCACTTGTTCGAATACGTTAAACGCATTTTGTTTAGCTGTTATAATATCGTTATTTTTTAAGGCTTCATACAATTTGTATGGATCACCAAAATGGTCGATACTTTCCCAATTTTGGTCTAGTTTTTCATACATTTTTTTAGTATCAATTTTATAGTTCATAGGGTATATTTGAATATTTAATTTTAAAGGTTCCAAAAATTCTAAAATTTCTCCTTTACCCTTACCAATTGCTGTTCCGCCTTTTAGCAAAAATGGGACATCACTTCCAATTTTGAAACTTATTTCGAATAATTCTTTTTCTGATATTTTAAAATTCTTTGAGAGAAAGTTTAAAACAGCAGCAGAATCGGCACTTCCGCCCCCTAATCCTCCACCCATAGGTAAATTCTTAATAAGCTTAATTTTTAAGTTAAAATTGTAAAAACCCGTTTCTTTTTTAAAGGTCTCTATGGACTTTTTTATTATATTCTTATCCCACGAGATGTTTAAAGATGGTTCTGATTCAAATATTTCGCTTTTGGAAAACTCAATAAATATATCGTCGTGTTCATTAATCGATTGGAAAAGCGTTAAAATATTATGATAATTATCTTTTCGCCTACTAATTACATCTAAGTAAAGGTTAACTTTTCCAAAGGCTTTTAAATGCATTGAACTCCTCTTTTATTCGTTAGTCTCTTCTTCATTTAACATAGCTTCTTCATCTTCGAAAGATACGGGTTTTACAATTGGAAAAGGTATAATATCGCGAATAGTCGGGGTATCGGTAAGCAGCATACAAACTCTGTCGATACCTATTCCTAGCCCTCCAGTGGGAGGTAAACCATATTCTAACGCCCTTATGAAATCGAGATCCATCATTTGAGCTTCTTCATCACCCAACTCTTTGAGTTCCATTTGTTTTTTAAATCTTTCAAATTGATCTTGAGGATCGTTCAATTCAGAAAAGGCGTTAGCTATTTCGTTGCCCTTTATTATTAATTCAAACCTTTCGGTTAACCTTGGGTCATCTTTTTTTCTTTTTGCTAGTGGAGATAATTCTATAGGATAATCCATAACAAATGTAGGTTGAATGATCTTATCTTCGACTAAATCCCATACTTTATCGAGATAATGGTATCTGTCTTCTATTTCTACCTCTTCACCTTGGTTTTTCAAAAACTCTTTCAGTTCTTGATCACTAGCTTCTACTATATCTATTCCAAGATTTTCTTGTATGAATTCTCTCATCTTTATTCTTTTGAAAGGAGGTGTGAAATCTATTTCTTCTCCTTGATATGTAACTCTTGCTTTGTTGTGAACTTTTTTTGTAATGTTGTACAAAAGATCTTCGGTTAGTTCCATCATATTGTTGTAGTCAGCAAAAGCTTGATACAACTCAATAGTTGTGAATTCTGGATTATGTTTGTTTGAAACACCTTCGTTTCTGAATATTTTCCCTATTTCATAAACTTTTTCCATGCCCCCGACGACCAATCTTTTTAGATGTAGTTCTGTGGCTATCCGGAGGTACATATCTATATCATAAACGTTTAGATGGGTAATAAAAGGTCTTGCATTTGCTCCCCCCATTATACTTTGGAGAACAGGAGTTTCGACTTCTAAAAAACCTTTGTTGTTTAAGTATTCTCTAATGTATTTGATGATTAAAAAACGTGTTCTGAGGGTTTTAATGGTGTCATCATTTGCAATCATATCAACATATCTTTGTCTATATCGAACTTCTTTATCTTTGAGTCCATGCCATTTTTCAGGAAGAGGGCGAATGGCCTTTGAGAGTAATTCTATTTCTAAAGCCAAAAGGGTTAATTCGCCTGTTCTCGTTTTGAAGGGATAACCTTTTATTCCTACCCAGTCTCCGATATCAATATATTCTTTGAAAAAATCATAACTTTCTTGTCCTACTTGATCTAAACGAATATATATCTGAATACGTCCAAATTCATCCTTCAAATCAGCAAAAGCAGATTTGCCATGTTTTCTTAGATTCATCAACCTTCCAGCGAAATTAAAAACTTGATCCGGTAATTGTTGGCCAGCCTCTACTTTACTATCGAAAAGATCTTTGATTTGTTGGGAAGTATAATTTTTTTGAAAATTGTACTTATATGGATGGTATCCTTTTTCCCTCATTTCTTTTAATTGATGTATTCGTATATTTCTAAGGTCCATACTTTGCCTCCTGCCTGGTAAGATTAGTTTTGTGATCTATGAAGTCTTAGCTTATCTCTTTGATTTCTATTTTTTTTGAGCTTCCTCTAGCTGTTTTAATGTTGATAACTTCCCCTTTTCTTCTTCCTAGTAATGATCTTCCAATAGGAGATTCAATACTGATTTTACTTTCTTCGATATTGGCCTCTTGAGGGGTAACTAGCAGGAACTCCTGCTCTCTATTCAATCTATAATCTTTTATTTTCACCTTTTTTCCCAAACTTACGGTAGAATTATCGTGATTGCCTCCATTTTCAATTATTTCAGCATTGTCTAATATATAATCTATCTCTTTGATTCTGGAATCTATCATTCCTTGTTCGTTTTTTGCCTCTTCATACTCACTATTTTCTGATAGATCTCCCAATTCCCTGGCTTCTTTAATCCTTTCGGCAACTTCCCCCATAAGTCTTTTTTTAAGCTCTTCTCGTTCCTTCTTTAATTTTTCGTACCCTTCTCTGGTTAGTTTGTATACTTGTTCAGCCACTTTTGTATCGCTCCTCCCATTTCTAATAATGGTGATTAACTATTTTTTAATTCTCTTATAGCTTGTAAAAAACTGTCTAAATCTCTAAATTCTTTATACACCGAAGCAAATCTTACATAAGCAACCTGATCAATTGATTTCAGTTGTTCCATAACCTTATCACCGATTTCAGAAGAGTAAATTTCTGAATTGCCACTTCTTCTTAATTCTTCTTCTATGTTATCAACAATTTCTTCAATTTGATCGGTGCTCACAGGCCTTTTTTCACATGCCTTTAAGATCCCATTCATTAGTTTTTTTCTATCGTAAAGTTCCCTTCTGCCGTCTTTTTTTATTATTCTTATCCTTGTTTGTTCATATCTTTCATATGTTGTAAAACGAGCTTGACATTGCAAGCATTCTCTTCTTCTTCTTATGGAAGTGCCGTTACTAGCTGGTCTTGAGTCTAGAACTTTAGTTTCCTCGTAACCACAGAAAGGACATTTCATAATTATTGCACCACCATTTTATCTGAATTAGGTATTTTTTAGAGATTCGGCAATTTTTGAGATTTTTTTTAGTTTGTTGTATAAAGTAGATTTTTTCATTGATAAAGATTCTGCCATGTTGCTCAAACTTGCATCTTCATTTTCTAATCTAAAAGCTGCTATTTGTTTTAGGTCATATGGTAAACTATCTAAACCTATACTTTCTTGAATAATTTGTATATCCTTAATTTGCTTTATTGAGCTATGAGCTGTTTTTGATGAATTAGCAGATATTAAATTAATAGTTCTTGTTACGTTACTTCGTAGATCCCTTATATCCATCAATTCGCTTAATTCTTTTACTTTTTCCTTGGCATTGAGAAGCTCAAGAATATTCAAAATGTCATCGCGTGATTTTATGTATACTTTCGAGCCTTTACTTCTATTAAAAAATCTGGCATTTACACCCAAAAGACTTTTAAATGTTCTAACTAAATCCTCTTTAAATATATTGTTTGTTTTCAAATTGAATTCTAAATGATAAGATTCTTTTACTGATATAGACCCACAAGATAACAATAAACCTTTAAGAAAAGATCCAAAAATCAATGGATCTTTTTTTAAAGGTGGGGAAAATTTATTTTCATTTAAATAAAGATTGCTTTTCTTTAATATTTTATCTATTGTTTGATAGTTTAAGAATATAGAACCTGTTCCACCAAGATTTAACCTTTTTTCGTTGTTAAATTGTACTTCGAATTTATCAGTGAACGAATATTTGCAAAGTTTATACAATCTTTTAAAACTATTCAAAGATGTTATGGATATTTTTATTAATTTTTCAGATTCTTTTTCAATAATTTCGCCTTTTCCTATGAAAAAACCATAGAACTCAGCTTCTGGGAAAATATAATCACTATTCACAAGGCTCACTTTTAGCGCTTCTGAAAAGGAATTCATTGAACGCATTTTAAAATCAACTCTGATGTTTTTTTTGGATCATGTCTAATTTTTGGTTCCTCATCGTTTAAAATATAAACCAAATCAGATATCATTACTCTTCTATCTTCTTCCATATCTAATTTTACTGGGATAGATCCCATTCGTTGGTATCTCAGAATTATTTCATATGGTAAATTTGATTCGTTGGCTATAATGTAATCTAATTCTTCACCTAAATAATTTTCTAATTCTTGAACATGATCTTTTAAAGAATAATTGGTCGTTTCTCCTGGTTGTGTCATAATATTCGCAATATATACTTTCTTAGCTTTGCATAAATTGATTGCATTTCTTATTCCGTCTACCAATATATTAGGGATAATACTGGTATATAAACTGCCAGGTCCAAAAATTATTATATCAGCTTTTTGAATAGCCATAACGCTTTCATCAAATGCTTCGGCATTGCCGTCCAACCAGATTCTTTTTATATTTTTGTTTTTCAACACAATTGAAGTTTCCCCAAAAATGATCTCACCATCGTCAAGTTCTGCTACAAGTTTTAGAGAGTCCAAAGAAGCAGGAAAGACCCTTCCTCTTATTTTCAGAGCTTCCGACAATGTTTTTATAGCTAAGGGGAAATTATTACCGTTAATTCGAGTTAATGCTAGCAAAATTATGTTACCGAGATTATGATTTTTTAAGAATCCTTCATTAAATCGATATTTAAGTAATTTAGTCAGAAGGGTTTCTTGTTCAGCCAAGGCTAGTATATTGTTCCTGATATCTCCTGGGGGCAATATATTAAAATCTTCACGCAATATTCCGGAGCTTCCTCCATCATCTGTAACAGTGACGATGGAAACAATATCTATATCTTGATTCCATTTCAATCCCCTTAATATTTGACTTGTCCCTGTTCCGCCACCAATTGTTACTATATTTTTCACAGCATCAACCACCTAAAGAATATTTCCGTGTTATCTTTCTATGTCTCTATGATCTATGCTTACTTCTCTACCTTCATTTTTTAAAATTTCATAAACCTTTTGAGCAACGTAAACCGATCTATGTTGACCTCCTGTGCAACCTATGCAAAAATATGCTTCTATACGACCACTTTCAGAATATTTATCTTGGATGAACTTGGCTAAATTAGCAATCTTCTCAACAGTTTCATGAGTTTCTTTAAATTTTTCAAGGAATTCAATTACTTTCAAATCTAAACCAGTAAGTTCATACATCTCTGGAAAATAAAAGGGGTTTGGGAGATATCTCACGTCAAAAACATAATCAGAGATTTGTGGAATACCGTTTTTAAATCCAAAACTGATAAAATTTAACTTTAATTTTTTCATATCTTCTTTTATCATCTGAAAGAATCTTTTTTTAAATTCAGTCGGTTCTGTTGAGGAAGTATCGATAACTATGTCACAAGAACTTTCTATTTCTGACATAACTTTCATTTCTTCATCTATGGCGTTTTCTAAGGAAAGACCTAACGGATGGGTCCTTCTGGTTTTTTTGTATCTATTGATTAACTCGCTTTTATCAGCTTTTAAAAAGACTTTATGAATTTCCATATTACATTTGGCTAAACTTTCAACATTTTTAAATAGTTCGTTCAATTTATCGGGATTTTTCCATCTGATATCACTGACAATAGCGAGTTTCTTAACATTACTTGTACATAAAATGTTTAAAAAATGCTCTATTAAATGGGGTGGTATGTTGTCAACTGTATAATACCCTTCGTCTTCAAGAGATTGTAATAATAAGGTTTTACCCGCACCAGATAAACCGGTTATTATGAAAACGGTTGGTTTTGTTTGCAAAATTATCAATCGCCCTTAAGTACTTTCTAATTCAATTTTTTTAAAAATAGGATGATACTTTACGTCTTTCATAAATATTTTGGAAAGCAATTTGAATTTCTCAGTATTTCCTGTAACTAAATAATTCACTCTAATTTTTCCATCTATTTTCTCTAATTTGATCTCATTTTTCAAAAAATCAACTATTCCCTCTGCAGGGTCAACGATGGAAGAATTCGTGTATTTTCTAATCTGGTTTTCCAAAATTGGATAATGAGTGCAACCTAATATTACCTTGTGGTACTTAGATTTGGAATCTTGTAAATAAAATCTCAAAACAGATTCTGCCATTTGTCCATCCCAATAACCTTCTTCTATGAGTGGAACGAACAAAGGGCATGCTTTTTCTTCGAGATTGGTTATTTTTTTCTTTATAAGAGCTTCCTTATAAGCACCCAAATTAATAGTGTTTTCGGTTGCTAATAAAAGAACAGAATCGTTTCTTTCTACTGTTTTTATGGCGTTTTCTATTATACTCACATATGTAAAGCTATAATTTTTCGTGTCAAAATTCGTTTTTTTTACAATGGAATCTGTTGTATTACATGCAGAAATCAAAAGCTCTACTTTCATCGTGTGAAAAAAAGACAGTATGTTTTTTAATTTTTCTCTTAAAAAAGGAATAGGCTTTGAACCATAAGGTACATTTAAATTATCAGCTAGATAAAAATACTCATGATTACCAAAATTTTCTATCACTTTTTTTAAAACCGTTAAACCACCGATTCCTGAATCAAAAAGACCTATTTTCATAACTGGAAAATATCTTACCCCCATTGTATGCTTTTACTTTGTTCCTTACTGTCTTCTTCGTTGCTTTTAAGTGCGGTATTCAACATATCGCTGAATTTATCAACCATATGTTTAATTTCTTGTTTTGTTCTTATACTGTTTAATCTTTCGTTTAGAAGCAATAGGAGAAAGATATAATCCACTTCTTCTCCACCGATTTTTTTTGCATAGGATTCAACTTCGGATTTTATGTTTTCTAAAATTTCGTTTATAACATCCTCAGGTTCGTCTACTTTATATTTATAATCTTTTCCTAAGATTTTTACTTCAATTGAGCGATAATTCTTCATGATTTTTCATCCTTAAATGTTTTTTATGAATCAATTAATACTGATTTTGATCCGGCTCATCTTGGAATGGGGTATTTGAAGATGCCGGATTATCAAATTCTCCAGTTCTAAACTCATCTCCTAATCTTGATATAAGGGAACTTTTTAACTGGTTTAGATGGTTTTCTATTTCGTCATTCTTTCTTCTTAATTCTTCTAGTTCACGTCCCATCTCTTCTTTTTCATTGTTTATTTTTTCATACTCACCGAACAATTCATCGTACTGAGTTTGAAGATCGTTTTTTTCTTTTTTTAATTCGTTGTATTTGTCGGCTAACGTTTCTAACATATTTTCCAATTCCTTCAAAACGTCCATTTGTACTTTCCCCCTTTATATAATAATTTGTTGAAGTCAAACTAAAGTTATTATAACACAGCTAGATGAAAAAAAACTAAAAATACAAATATTTTTAATTTTAAAACTAAAAAAACTAAAAGAGGCATAGCCTCTTTTAGTCTCTTGCTTTAACCAAAAATTTAATTGCCGTTCTCTCTTCCCCTTCAATTTCAACATCCGAAAATGCTGGAACACAAACCAAATCGATTCCGCTAGGAGCTACGTACCCCCTGGCTATTGCTATAGCTTTAACAGCTTGATTAACTGCGCCGGCTCCTATAGCCTGTAACTCAGCGATTCCTTTATCTCTAATTATAGCAGCCAAAGCACCGGCAACAGCAACTGGATTTGAGTTAGCAGCTACTTTTAGTACTTCCGTTTCTGCCATGAATGATACCTCCCTGTAATGTTTTGTTTATAATTTCGACTTATATAGAGCGAATGGCGCATCTGGTGGGATTTGAACCCACAACCTTCGGATCCGAAGTCCGACGCTCTATCCAGTTGAGCTACAGACGCTCTTCACTAGTAATAATTATACCTTAAATTGACTATTTAAATCAAGACCAAAAATTTTTAAATCATATGATATAATTTATTCGTGGAGGTAAGATCAGGATGAAAGTTAAAGATAAAGTTTTTTTAGCCTTAGATTTTGAAACAACTGGTTTGAACCCTGAGTTTGGAGATAGAATTATAGAAATTGCTGCCATCCCTATATACGATAAAAAAATTAATTTCAAATATGCATTTCATACCTTGGTAAATCCAAATATATTCATACCGGGAGAGGTCTCGAAATTTCATAAATTAAATAATCAAGATATTTCTAACGCTCCATCTTTATCGGAAGTTTTTCCAAGATTTAAAGAGTATGTTGATGATTCTATAATTGTATCACATAACGTAAAAATGGATCTAAGGTTTTTAGATATTGCTGCAAAAGAAAGTGGAATGTTTTCAATTGACAATTACTATATTGACACTCTCGAGATTTCAAAATACTATTTTGATAAAGGTCCATACAATCTTGAATTCCTTTCGAAAAAGTTCAATTTAGGGATAAAACAATTTCATAGAGCTTGGGATGATGCTTTATCTACAGCCAAACTTTTCCAAAAATATATAAAACTTTTTTCTTTCGAAGCAATAACCAATTTTATTAAAAAATGGGGTGATTGATTTTGGTTAAGAATTTCATTATCGATACAAATGTTTTGATTCATGATCCTAACAGTATTCTCAATTTTCAAGATAACAATGTTTTGATTCCATTTCCAGTAATAGAAGAAATAGATAAGTTAAAAACAAGAAGCGATAAAGTTGCTAAATCCGCCAGAGAGGTTAACAGAATTTTAGATAGTTTTAGAAATGGAACACCATTACATAAAGGGATAAAATTGCCTAGCGGAGGTACATTGAAAATCTTAGCCCTCGAAAAAAATGATGAAAAACATAAAATTCCTACTTACCTTGGGGAATCAAAAGATGATTTCATATTATATTACGCCATGTTTTTGAAAAAAACAGACAACTTACCAACAATAATTGTAAGTAAAGATTTAAATCTGAGGATCAAAGCTGATGCATTAGGATTAGAAAGTCAAGATTATTTGACGGATAAAATAGATATAAAACTTCTGCCTGATGGTTATCATACAATAGAAAACCCGGAGAAAGAGGTTGAAAAGAAGAATGAATACGATTTTTCAGAATTAGGGTTCAAAGAAGAACCTTTTCCAAATACATATCTTAACTATGGAGACTTATTTTTAAGATATGATTCTAAGTCAAAGAAGTTTCAATCAATTTTGATAGATTTTGAAAGCGAAATTTTTGGAATAAAACCTAGAAATGTAGAACAAGTTTTTTCCTTGGATGCACTTTTAAACCCTGACATACCTTTTGTGACGCTAGTTGGTAAGGCTGGAACTGGTAAGACGTTACTAGCATTGGCAGCAGGGTTATACTGTGTGCAAGTTGAAAAGTTGTACAATAAGCTCTTGGTTTCAAAGCCTGTTATACCGATGGGGAAGGATATCGGATATATACCCGGAGATATAGAAGAAAAAATGCGCCCCTGGTTACAACCTATATATGATAATTTAGATTTGTTATTCAAGGGTAGCGGTAAAAAACCAGAAGAATATTTAACTAAGAAAGATTTATTAGAGATAGAGGTACTTTCATATATAAGAGGAAGAACAATCCCAAACCAATATATGATAGTTGACGAAGCTCAAAATTTAACCCCAGCTGAAGTAAAAACTATCTTAACTCGAGTTGGAGAAGGCACAAAAATTGTATTAACTGGAGACCCATATCAAATAGATAACCCCTATTTGGACAGTTCATCTAACGGTTTAGTCTACACCGCTTCAAAATTTAAAGAAAATCCTTTATCTGCCAATATTACAATGAAAAAAGGTGAAAGATCAGAATTAGCGACTGTATCTTCTGAAATTTTGTAGTATGAAGATAGCTAAAGACACCCAAAGGGGCGCTAAAACTAGTTACTAGGAGGAAAAATAAGTTAATGGAGAAAGAAAAATTGCATCCTGAATACGATATCTACATAGACATTGCAAAAGAAGACATTCACCTTTTAATTTATCTGGTCGAAGCTGAAGCTCACATAATGAACGTTAGAAAAAGACAAGAGAATGGATATTTTAAAATAATAGTGCCAGCAGGTTTAGTTGATGAAGCATTAACTTTACTCAACTCTTTAAAAAATTCTGACATAAAAGTGGAGGTTATAAGTATTGAACCGCATAACGGGATTATTTAAATACATTCCAATACCTAGAGAATATAGTCCTGATATATACTCTGTTGACTATGAAAAATTAAAAAAGCTTGGTTTCAATACTATTCTTATGGATTATGATTTTACAATTACTGTTTGGAGAGACGACAACATTCCCGACAAAACCGTGAATCTTTTAAACAAATTAATAAACGATGGTTTTAAAGTTGCAATAGTTACCAATGCCAAAAGGGAAAAGGTAAAAAGAATTGAAAAACTGACTAACGGAAGGGTAAAAGTACATACAAGTATGAAAAAACCTAATCCTAAAAAATTAAAATCTGTTTTAGAAGAGCTTGATTCCAAAGAATCAGAAACGGTTATTATAGGTGATCTTTTTATCACAGATATTAGCGCAGGAAATCGTCTGGGGTTGTATACGATTTTGATAAATCCATACACTTACGGCCTCGAAAATAAGTTTAAACAATTTATGGCTGGATTTACGAAATTTGCTTACAACGTGTTTTTTTATACGATAGGTTGGTTTTTTAGAGCTATTGATTTAGTAGGTCCAAATGAATTTGAAAAAAGTGTATTTGATATTGATTACCAGCACCTAAAAGAGAAGGGGTATAAAATTTTAGTTTTTGACTTTGATAATACCCTCAACGAATGGCATAGTGATTATTTACAACCAGAAGTCATTGACCTCTTTTTAAAATTAAAAGATCTCGGATTCTATATATTAATAGCAAGTAATAGTTCAAAAAAGAGTTTTAAGAATTTAGATATACAATTAAGTGAGTTAGGGGTAGATTTATTAACTTCTGCAATGAAGCCATTAAGGTTTAAAATCAGAAAAAAAATAAAGTTTCATGGTTACAAACCTGGGGAGGGCGTAGTGATTGGGGATCAACTTTTCACGGATGTTGCTTTGGGAAATGCCTTAGGATTTTACACAATAAAAGTTAACCCTCTGTCTAAAAAAGAAGGATTATGGACTCGAATTATGAGATTTTTTGAAAGAATAGCGTTGAAATGGATAAGAAAAAAGCCGACCTTGATAAAGAACGAATAGTTTTTGAAAGTATCAAAAAGATGAAATCAGTTTTAATCTTGACTCTATCAATTTTTTCAGATAAATTGAAATAACCATTTTGATGAGATCAAATAATATAAAAGGTAATACACCTACCTTAAAAGATAGAAGAAGGCTTTCCGTATATATTCCTAACCAAATCCAACCTATAGAGTAAATTACACATAATCCTAATAAACCAGAGGAATAATCTGAAAAACCTTTTTTGAATTTAAGAAAACTAATACAAATAGCAGCTAAGGGGAAAGAAACTAAAAAACCACCAGAAGGTCCTAAAATGTGAACAATCCCTCCTGAGAAGCCTGCAAATACCGGTAAACCTATTACACCCAATAATAAGTAGATAATTTGAATAGCAAAAGCCTTTCTTGGAGAGAAAAAGTATCCCGTCAAAAACACAAAAAGTAGTTGAAGAGTAAAAGGTATAGGACCCAGTGGAATAATAATCTGTGAGCCTATACACATTAGAGAAACAAATATGGCTATTAAAGAAAGTTCTTTAGCTCTTATCGTTATTCCAGTTCTCCTTTCATTAAATTTTTTCAATAGTTTCATAGATTATATCAAAAAATATAAACATTGAGATAAAAGAAGGATTTTCAAAATAATCAGCTTTATTAAAAAGCGGGCCATAGGGCCCGCTTTGATTAAGCTCCGTACTTTTCTAGTTTTAAAGCATTTGCTAAAGCTAACGGCATAATATCCAAGGCTGATATCGTTCCAAGGGTTCCCTTTGCGCATTCATATTCATCAAAAGATACAGACAATCCTTTTCTTACATATTTCGAATAAATCAAAACAGGGACAGGATGCCAACTGTGTGCTTTGAGTAAAGCAGGAGTAGAATGGTCTCCGGTGATGATTAAAACATCTGGATTGAGGTTTAAAATTTCTTTCACAGCTTTATCGGTATTTTCAATTACTTTCACTTTTTCCTCAAAATTCCCATCTTCACCGTAGGAATCAGTTTTTTTCACATGAAAGTAGAAGAAATCATATTCATTCCATACTTTTTTCAATGTTTCGACCTCATCTTCTGTTGTTTGTCCTGCTTCTAACACTTCCATCCCTACTAATTTTGCAAGTCCTTTATACATAGGGTATGTGGCAATAGCAGCGGCCTTTAGTTTATAATTCTCTTCAAAAGATGGCAATAGAGGATGCTTGGAAAATCCTCGTAATAGTGCGAAATTCATTTTTGGTTGATCTTTCAACACTTCCCCTATCTCTTTTATCAATTTGTTCGCTATATTAGCCATTTTTTCTGAATCAGGATTGGTTGCCTTAGCCCATTCCATTGGCAGCCCTTCTCTTTGTGGATCAGCATCCGTTACTTCATCAAATAAGCCCTCTCCTGTAAATTTAACTACAAATCTATGTTCTTTCCCTGGATAGAAAGTAATATCAACATCTTCAATTTTTTTAATATTTTCGGAGAGAATTTCTACAATTTTCTTTGATTCTTCACTAGCTGGTCTTCCAGCTCTTCTATCGACTATTATTCCATCTTTTATTGTTGTCAAATTAGCTCTTGCAACAACGTCCTTTTTATTCACTTTTATTCCTAATCCAAGAGCTTCTAATATGCCTCTTCCTATGTCATACTTTAAGGAATCATAGCCAAAAAGAGAAAGATGCCCTGGACCGCTACCAGGAGTGACTCCTTGTAGAACAGGTACACTTTGCCCTAAATCACTTTCTTTGGCTAAAGCATCCATGTTGGGTTTGTATGCAGCTTGAAGAGGAGTTTTACCATCTTTTGGCAGATCTCCCAATCCATCCATGACAAGTAATACTATCTTTGAATCGGTCTTAACTACTAAGTCTTTTATAACTTGTTGTCGATCTAGACTATTCACTAATATTGCACCTCCGCTATTAATTTTTTTAATTGAATCCTTTAACGTAATAAAAACTCTATTTCTGCTATCATGTTGTTTAAAGCCCTTTCAACCGAAATTCTTCCTGTTAAGACATCATACACATTATTTTGTATAGGAAAAGAAATTTCTGTATATATAGGCGCTTTTGGTTTTAAAACTAAATTTTCTAAAGATGATCTGAAATTCAATAAATTAGGATCAACTTCAGAGATAGTTGGATCGTTAAATACTTCTAAATTAGTTGGTAAAAAGTTTAATTGTATTAATCTTTGTATTTGACTTTCTTTGGAAGTCAAATATTTTATAAATTTTTTTGCGGCCTCTCTTTCTTCATCAGAAGCGTTTGGGTTAATTGCCAAAGCTTTCCCTTCAAGCACAAATAGTTGTTGACTTATAAGATCAGTTTTCGGGATAGGGGCGATCCCTACCTTTCCATTAATATTCGAACCTTCGCTATTTAATAAATGCCAAGCATAACTCAAATTTCTCATAAAAACTGCATCGCCATTTTGAAATATATTTCTGCATTCTTCTTCTCTATACGTTGTTACGCCTTTTGGACTAATTTCTTCTGATATAATGTTATTTAAGAGTTTTAGGCTTTCTAAAGCTTTGTCTTTATTTTCTGCTTGTTCTAGAACAAAGTTATCTCCTTCGAATATCTTACCTCCATGAGAATAAAAAATTTCAAGGAAAAAAGTTGTTAACTCTTCGTATCTAGCACCGGGCCAAACAAATCCTTCTATTCCCTCTTTTTGAGAAATATCCTTTGCAATTGTAATCAATTCATCCCAAGTTTTCGGTACTTCATATCCATATTTTTCCAATAAATCCTTTCGATAATACAAAACACCTGTTTCAACATAATAAGGAATCGCTTTTATATCGCCATTAATTGTCACCATTTCTACGGTTTGTGGAATAAGATTGTTTACATCAAAATATTCAGTCTCTTGATTTAAGCTTACAAGGAAAGGTGAAAATTCATTTATCCACTCCATATCAAGAGATAAGATCGTAGGTTCTTTCGCATTGGTAACTACAAATGTCCCGTAAAATTTGTAAGTTGAACCTGGGTAACTAGGAATCAAATAAACTTCAACATCAATATCTGGATTTTGTTTTTCAAAATTCTCTATTTGGGAATTTAGTAACTCAATTTGATCTTCTATTGATTCAACGGCGATATTTATTTGAACAGCAAACAAGTTAATAAATAAAGATGTGACAATGAAAACAAACAATTTCTTCTTCATTTTACACACCCCCTCTTATTTTTATCTCAATTAAATTATATCATAAAAATAGCACTTGTTTTTTAAATGCAATTAATTTGTCAATTATAAAAAGCAGACCAAGTAGTCTGCCTTTTTTTAAAAATAAATCTTTTTATATTTTAAAACATTCAAAAAATTATATCATAGTTTATTTAATGCAATGTTTTAATAAATGAAAAAATTATAAGTTATAATTTACGTAGATTGAGAAATTTTAGTGTTGCTAAATTTCAAATATATAATTTTTATTTTAAAGAACAGTGTGGGAAAGGCAATATTTGTAAAGTTTCAAAGTTCTTAATAAGCATACTTAAAATTACGAGGAGGAATAAACATATGAAATTAGAAGATAAGATGTTGAATGCCCTTAATGATCAAATAAACAAAGAAATTTTTTCCGCGTACCTCTATTATTCAATGGCAGCATATTTTGATTCAATGAATTTGGAAGGATTTGCTAATTGGATGAAAGTCCAGGCAAAGGAAGAGCTTACTCACGCTCAGAAGTTGTATGATTATATTTACGATAAAGGCGGCGTAGTAGAATTAGATAGTATTGATAAACCAAAGAAAGAATGGGAGAACCCCCTAGAAGCCTTCAAAGATGCATATGAACATGAGCTTTCAGTTACACAATCTATCGATAAGTTGGTTGATTTAGCTAAGGAGTTAAACGATCATGCAACTCAAAATTTTCTCCAATGGTTTGTAAACGAACAAGTTGAAGAGGAAGCTAATACAAAGAAGATTGTAGATACTTTGCAAATGATCGGTGAAAGCAAAACCGCTTTGTTCATGTACAATGGTCAACTAGGTAGTAGGCAGTAGAATAATTCAATAAAATAGACTATTACAAACAACAGGGAGTTTACTCCCTGTTGTTTGATAGTTCTTTCAAACTTTCCAATACCTCTAAAACATGATCTTTTACTCTCACATTTTCCCATACTTTTTTAATAATTCCATTTGGATCTATCAGAAGTGTTGATCTGACAACTCCCCAATTTTCTTTACCATAATTCTTTTTTAGTTGCCAAACACCAAATTTTTCCAGAATGGAATGTTCAGGGTCACTTAGTAAAATCACTTTTAAATTGTGTTTTTCTTTAAAGTTTGCATGTTTTTCTACAGTATCGGGACTTACCCCCACTATTTGGCAATTATATTTTTTAAAATCTTCTAAGTAGTTTGAAAAATCAACTGCTTCTTTAGTACAACCAGGAGTGTTATCTCGCGGATAGAAATAGAGCACAAGCCATTTTCCAATAAAATCCCTGCTATTAATCTGATTACCATCAGCATCTTTAAGTGAAAACTCTGGGATTTTATCGCCTATTCCAAAATTTAAATATCTCATTTTAAACCCCTTCCTTTTTTTAAAAAGCGAGTCCTCCACCACCTATTCTAAATGTGATATATGGACCTGTGGGTCCAAAATTTGGTACACTTCCAATGGTTCTATCGGATAATTTCCAATCACTTACCCATCCCACTGGGGCATATGTGTACCCTGCTGCTAAACCAATAGCTAAACCTCCAGCTGCCTCATCATCACTAAAAGATAATATGTAATCAGCATTTATTCCTACTTTAAAGATAGGAAATTCGGTATAAAGAGTATTTTCGTTGAAAGTGGACAAAGTGTCTTCAAAATCTGTAGAATCAGGGTCTTGGGAAATTTTCAAGGATATTTCACCACCACCAATACCTCCAAGAACATACATTCGAAAAGCTTGTTTAGAAAAAATCAAATAACCAATATTGAATGTTCCATAACCAATGTCGAGGTGTACCGTATTCCCACTAGATTTCTCTTTAGTAGCTATACCGTATCCTTCTCCACCTATTATAAATCTTCCCATTACTCCATAACCCCCACCCCCGTTAGCCAAAGCCACTTCACTTAATTCAGGAAGTCCAGCGGCTTTTAACTGTGTATTTAATTCTTTAACATCAAGCCATTGAGCACCAATATCTCCACCACCAAGTCCTCCATACTGACCGTTTTTCACTTCTTGTGAAAACACTAAACCTACTAAAAGAATAATCAACGTTATTAACAAAACAGTCTTTTTCATATTTCCCCCTCCATTTGTAAAAAATTTTGTTACACCTGATTATATAAAAATTAAATGAATTTAAAATAAAGAAATATTAAGTTTATTTTAGAGCAAAAATAAAATCATCCTTTTTATAAGTTTTTTATTTAGAGTCTGTGGAATTAATGGATATGTTTAGTTAGAAAGCCATGATATACATCACTAATAAATGAGTTACCCACAATGCTAAAGCCATTGATATTTGTATTTTTATAACTCGATACTTATCTTTCATTTCCAAAAGAGCAGCCGGAACGATATTAAAATTAGCTGCCATGGGAGTCATTAAAGTTCCACAGTAACCTGCGGACATAGCCAAAACAGCTATTGTTGCAGGATCTGCACCATGAATCTGGATTACAATTGGGATACCTATCCCGGCAGTGATGACCGCGAAGGCAGCAAAAGCATTCCCCATAATTATTGTAAATAGAGCCATTCCGAATGCGTAGGCAAAAAGTGCCCAAAACAGATTCTGAACCGGGAATATAATTTCAATCCCACGAGCGATTATTTCCCCAACTCCAGCCTGATTGAACAACGCCCCCAATGCTCCTAAATAGGGTGGAAGGACCAAAGCCCAACCAATAGCATCGCTGGTTGATCGACCAGAGTCTAATATATGATCAAATGTTTCCTTTGGAATAAACAATCTATTTAATATTAATGCAATGACGCTTCCAAATCCTAAACCAATTAAAGGATTCCATCCAACAACAGCGAACAAAATGGCCACACCTGAAATGATTAAAATAGGAATTAATAATTTGTTTCCAAGTTCTTTTCTTCTTTTTTCTTTAAATTCTTTTGATGTGTTGAAATAGGTACCTTTTCCTATTTTTCCAATACCCGCATCAATTGCAATTATAACAACCAAAATACCGGAAATGACTGGTGGTAACCATTTTCCAAAAATAAATAAAATAGCTAATATGATCCAAAAAATGATAGTTCCGATTTTTTGTTGATGTTTTTCATCTTTCCAAGTTAGGTATGCGTAATACAGCAACATTAATCCGATTATAATATAGAAAATTTCTAATGTACTTGTGGAAGAGAAGAATTCTTTCATTATTTACTCACCCCTTTGAATCGTCTATCTAGAATCATAAAGTAAATAAATCCGTAGATAGCGGCAACTATAGCCATAGGAATGGCAGCTTTGGCTAAACTAGTTAAACTCAGCTCAAAACCCATTTCACCCATAACTCCTTGAATTAGCAGAAGTCCAGCTGAAGCAGGGAAAACGTTTTGTGCGAAGAAATTTCCTATATTTTCTGATGCGGCAGTCATTGCTTTAATTTGCTCTTCATCATCCTCACTAATTTTAGCATTTCCCAAAGATCCTCTTGCCATAGGATAAATTAAAGGTCTTACGAATGCAGCGTGTCCTCCTATTCTTATGCCTATTGCTACAAAAACCTCTCGTATGAGTTGGTAGATATAAGCTATTCTTCCAGGAGTAGCTGCTCTTAATTTAGATATCAAATGTCCCATTTGTTCCATAAGACCATGTCTTTCCGTGATTCCGATAGCTGGTAACATAATTAAAAATAGAATCATAGTTCTATTAGCGATAAATGATGAACCGATTACCTCAAGAATTTGCACTACGCTTAATCCACCTAATAGTCCAGAAACAAAACCACCTAAAAGAACAGATATAAGCGGATTGATGTTGAACTTACTTCCTAAAGCTAAACCTAAAACAACGATTAAAACCCCTAAAACAGGCAACCAATCCATCTCTAGACCTCCTTTTTTAAGATTTATAATTTCATAGTTTGTTGAATTGCTATTTTCACAGCTTTTACTTGTAAATCTAACGGCAAGCAAGGTAAGTTTTGACCATTTGTGAGAAATTTGTCAACTACTTGTTCTGGAAGATAAGGAACATGAATAAAACCTGTCTTGGCAGGAAATCCGAATTTTGCCGAATGGTATAAACTTAAATACATAACTTCGTTGCAGACGTACAATCCGGCAGTATTAGAAACAATAGAGGGTATTCCTTCTTTCTTTAATTCGTTAACTATTTCTTTTATGGGTAGTTTAGTAAGGTAAGCTGTTTCCCCATCTTTTCTTAATTGCTCATCTATTGGTTGATAATTTTCATTATCGGGGATTCTAGCATCCATTAGGTTTATAGCTACTCTTTCCAAACTTATACTGCTTCGACCAGCTGCTAATCCTAAATGTATTGCGATATCAGGTTTATGTTCTGCCAATAAGTTCGCCAAGCTCTCATCAGCTTTTTTGAACACAACGGGCAGGACCTTTGTAACTATTGAAACTCCTTCTAACTCTTCGTTTTCCAGAGAGTCGATAATTTTTTCTGTTGGATTTATTTTATCGCCCCCAAAAGGTTCAAAACCGGTAACTAAAACTTTCATAAAATATAGCCTCCTTTTTAAATTTTACGTACGGTCTTTAGGAACTCTAAAACATGTGTTAGCACCCCTTTGCCCCACTCCCCACCCATAAGGATAAAGGAATTTCCATCCCCTTCATATACCAAAAGCGGACCACAGTCCGCCTTTTGGTTGTATTAATTATATCATTTTTTCTTTTGAAAAGAAGTAAAGGCCTCTTTCCAGACGTCATGTTCTTTAGGCTCAAAAATTTGAAAGTCGAAAGATCTTTTTATTAAATCCCTTGCTTCTTCAAAGTTTTTAACAAATTGTAAAGCGTATAACTGGGAAACTAAGTTTCCTACTGCGGTTCCTTCAATAGGACCAGTTAAAACAGTGAGTCCTGTTGCATCCGCAATGAATTGACAAAGTAATTTATTTCTGGTTCCTCCACCTACCGCATGAACTCTTTTAAAATCGATTTTCAATATCTTTGATAGTTTTTCTTTAACTTCATTTACTTTGAAGGCAATCCCTTCCAATGCCGTTCTTATAACTTGAGATGTTTCATTTAAAACGGTATCATTATCTTTTATAGACTGCTGAATTATTGCCTGTATCATGTCTTGAGGATTTTGTAAAGAAGGATCATCTACATTGATATAAGAAGAAAATGGTTTTGCATTCTGTGCCATATCTGTAATTTTTTGATAAGTATCGCTGTTGCCCGGCAAGTTAAGACTTTTTATAATGCCCTGAATTAACCACATGCCTGTAACGTTTGCCAATATTCTAAAGGATCCATCCAAACAACCCTCTGCGGCTAAATTGTTTTCCATGAGTTCTTTGTTGAAGGGGACCTCTTTAACAATAGCACCGGTCAAGCACCATGTTCCTAAGCTAATGAACAAGGTATCTGAGGGGTCTGAAGCGATTGCGGCATAGGCTGATCCAGTATCATGACTTGCTGGCAGAATAACATCTATGTCTGAATTATTATTTAAAACATCTTTTTTTATTTTACCAATTTTGGTACCAGCAGGGACTATTTCAGGTAATATATCAGGAATGTCAAACTTTTTCATGATTTCTTCGTCCCACTTTCTTTTTCTATGGTTATAAATCTGGGTAGTTGTAGCCATTGTGAAATCAATAGCTTTTTCACCTGTTAAAAAATAATTTAATAAAGAAGGGATCATCAACAGGTCTTTTGAGATTCTGACAAAATCTGGAGCGTATTTTTGGTAAGCTAATATTTGGTACAATGTATTGAACGGTTGAAACTGTGTTGGCGAGTGTTCATATATCCATTTCTTGCCAGCTTTTTCTATTGCCTCTTGCATTATATTCGTTTTAAACATATTCCTATAATGAACTGGATTGTTTATTAAATAACCCTTTTCGTTTAAAAGTCCGAAGTCCAATCCCCAACTATCTATTCCTAAAGATAGTATCTTTTGATCATTTTTTTGAGCTATTTGAATGCTCTCAATTATATGATTATATAAATTCAAAATGTTCCAAAAAGATATTCTACTTATTTCAACGGGGGAGTTTGAAAAACGATTTACTTCACTCAATATAAGTTTGTCATTCTGTATGTTACCTGCTATTACTTTTCCACCCGAAGAACCAAAATCTAAAGCTAAGTGTAGATATTTCAAGATTATCACCTTTTCTTTGAAAATTTTTTTAGAATAACTTTCCTGGGTTCATGATGTTATTAGGGTCAAATGCTTCTTTTACCTCTTGCATCCATTTGTACTGTTTTGGTTTTGTCTTTTTTAGTAACTCCTTTTTTATGAACCCTACTCCATGTTCCCCGCTTATGGCACCACCCATTTGGGCAGCTTTCATCGCTATTTTTCCAAGTATCTCTTCCGATAAGGTTTTCCATTCTTTCGGTGGGAGATTTTTTGGTTTTAATGGTGCAGGATGGAGGTTACCATCGGCTGCATGCCCTGCAACCGGGATATCTATTTTGAACTCGTTGGATACTTCGTTGATATATTTCATCATTTCAGGTATCTTAGATGTTGGTACTATGACATCTCCAGTTGGTACATATGGATCTACAGCTTTTAAGCTTTCCAGCCAGTTTCTTCTCATACGCCATATCTTTTCTGAGTTACTTCTGTTATCTGCTATGAATACATCTTTTGCTCCGTTTTTTTGTAAAGCTTTCCCGCCTTTTTCATACAATTCTTCAATCTCTTGTAAGCTCGTTGCCTCGTATTGAACTATGAGATAAGATTCTACCTCGTCCTGGTATGGTAATTTCATTCCCGTGTATTTTGAAGCATAGTAAATGGATTTCTTGTCTATGAATTCTATTCCTGAGGGTAAACTCTTTGTCTCGAGCATTAATGGTGCGACATTGCTTATAGCCTTTTCTACACTTTCAAAGGGAACCAGCAGGTCAACAACTTTTCCTGGTTGGGGTATGAGATTTACGTATATCTTTGTGAATATTCCGAGCGTTCCTTCTGAGCCAATGAAAAGTTGTAATAGGTTGTAACCACTTGAATCTTTCCTTCTTTTTCCTCCATATTCTACTATCTCGCCGTCAGGCATTACCATCTCTAATCCCAATATATGATGAGCTGTGTTTCCATATTTTATTACCTTACTTCCACCTGCATTGGTAGCAACATTGCCTCCAATGAAACTCGTTTCTACACTCATAGGATACCCTGCGTAGTATAATCCCTTTTCTGATACAATCCTACATAGATCGTTTGTAACCACACCTGGTTCAACCACAGCAACTAGGTTTTCTGAATCTATTTCTATTATCTTGTTCATTCTCTCAAGGGATATTACTATACCTCCAAATATTGGTATATCCGCACCAGCCAATCCACTGCCAGCTCCTCTTGGCGTTATGGGGATCATTTCGTCGTTTGCCAGTTTTATTATTTGGGATATTTGTTCTTTGGTTTCTGGTTTTACTACAACATCTGGCATGTGTGCATAATACTCTCCACCTGATTCGTCGTTTGAGTAACTTTTTAGACTTTCTGTATCATCGTATATCAATAGTGCATCGTTTTTTAATATTTTTCTCAACTTTTCAACGGTATTGGTAGTTACCTTTCTGTATTCATTCATTTTTATCACCTGATTTGACTTCTTTTTCTAACAGTGGCAATATATCCAAAGCATCACATACAATTCCAAGATCAGATACCTTGAAAATCGGTGCTTCTGGATCCTTGTTTATCGCTATAATATATTTAGATGACGACATTCCAGCTAAGTGTTGCACCGCACCGGATATTCCAATCGCTATGTACAGTTTTGGGCTAACGGTTTTTCCGGAAAGTCCCACTTGGTGGGAGTAGTCTATCCACCCCATATCTACTACCGCCCTTGTCGCACCAACTGCACCTTTTAATTTTTTTGATAGATTTTGTAAGTATTTGAAGTTCTCGGGTTTTTTTAACCCTTTACCCCCAGCTACGATTACATCAGCTTGCTGAAGTGGTTGTACGCTGGTTTCGTCTTTTTTAAATTCTATCCAATTATATTTCGATCGATAGAGTTTTTGATCGTATTCTATTTTTGTTATTTTCCCTTTCCTGTTTTCGTCTTTAGATAAAGGCAGTTTTGATTTAGGTCTTACCGTAGCCATCTGTGGTTTTGTTATTGTTTTTATCTTTGCCATCACGTTTCCACCTATAGCAGGCCTTATTTGTATCAGTGATCTTGTTTTTTCTTCTATTTCAAAATCTGTACAATCTGCTGTTAAGCCAGTGTTTAATTTTGCAGCAAGAGCAGGCATGAGAGTTCTTCCCTTTGTAGTTGCAGATGCTAGTATTATTTCAGGTTTAAAATCTTCTACCATTTTTTTAAGTATGTTTGTGTGTACATCTGGATAAAAATGTTCTAGTTTTTCATCTTCAACATAGTACACGTTGTCAGCCCCATGTTGAATAAGGCTATCCAAATTTTCCGCTTTGTTTGATATTACTACACTTGATAGTTCAACATTCAATTTTGTGGCTAAGTCCTTTCCCCATGAAAGCAGTTCGTACGATACCGTTTCTATTTTTCCATCATTTACCTCCGCTATCGTCCATACGCCTTTGTATTCTTGATTCATGATATCACGCCTTTTTCTTTTAGAAAGCTTGTTATTTTTTCTAGGGCTTCTTGTGGAGTTTTTACTACTACTTTTTCACCATTTCTTGATATCTTTGGATAGAATACCTTTACAACCCTTGTTGGAGATCCTTTAAGTCCTAACTTTTCTTCCTCTATTTTTAACTCTTGATTGCTCACTATTTTTATAATACTTTTTTTAGCTTTTAGTTTGTTTTCTAAATTTGGTAATCTTGGTTCGTTTATCTCTTTCACAACTGTTATTAAAGCCGGTAACTGAGTTTGGATGATTTCGTTTCCACCTTCTACAGCCCTTTGAACGGTTATCGTATCGTTTGTAATGTTAATTATCTTGTTGACATAGGTTAGTATAGGGATATCTAACTGTGTTCCAACAGATGGTCCTACTTGACCTGTTTCCCCGTCTGTTGCCCTTTCACCGGCGAATATAATGTCGTAATTCTTACCTTTTAAATATTGAGTCAACGTATAAGCGGTTGCTAAGGTGTCCGCACCTGCAAACTTTCTATCAGTTAACAATACTCCTTCATCACATCCCATTGATATTGCTTCTTTTAGTGCGTATTCTGCTGAAGGAGGCCCCATCGTCACAACCGTTATCTTAGTTTGTGGTGTATTTTCTTTAATTCTTACCGCTTCTTCGACTGCATACATGTCCAATGGGTTGAGTTCGGATTCCAATTCACTTCTTATCATTGTGCCAGTTTCCTCATCTATCTGTACCTTGTCAGTGGAAGGTACTTGTTTGACTAATACGCATATTTCCATTAAACATGGCTCCTTTTCAATTTTTTATCTTTCCAACAACGTAGGGTCCTTGAGGAATTATCCCTATCTTAGCGCCGTGCCCTTTTAATTTTAAAGCGTTTTTTAATCCTTCTTCTAAACTGTTGATTTTAGTTGAAAAAGTATACTTGTACTCTTCTTCATCCAGCGATGACAACATGAAAATGTTTTTTGTTTTTTCTAATACTTGAGTTAACTTTTGTACCTCCCATTGATCACTTTTGAAAGTTTCAGGAGAATCATGGCTTTTTAAAAATTCTTTTATTCCTTTTTCTTTTACTTCTAAAAGCAATTCTTTAAACTCTTTTTTCCCGATGCCTTTTTCGCATTTAGAAGCCATTATTATAACTCCATCGGGTTTTAATATCTCTGAAGCTTCTACCAAGCCTTTAACGGTTTGATAAAAGTTTTGGTCTAAAGGGTACCCAGCATTTGATGTTATCACTATATCCACAGGTTCCTCTATTTTCACTATTGAATCATATGCTACCATTCTACAACCTACTTCGTGAGCTTGAAAGATATCACCTGCATAAATCCCGGTCACTTCTTTTTTGGCGTTTAAAGAAACATTTACTATGAAATCACAACCAGCCATCATAGCTACTTCTCTAGCCATCTTATCAACAGGGTTATTTTCTAACTGACAACTTTTTGAATTTGGATCTCCCATCGCCTTAACGCCATGAAATACCTTCAAGGTTTCAATGCCAACTATTCCTGGGCAGATTGATTTTCTTCCCCCTGAATATCCTGCCATAAAATGAGGCTCTATTAAACCTGTACAGATTTTTAAGTCCGCTTCTAAATATTTTTTATTCACAATGGCAGGACAACCAGAAGAAGTTTCTCCAATCTTCTTCAATTGAGTATCATCGTAAGCGTTGTGATTAATTATTTTTATATTTTCATCCAAAACTTCTTTACCAACTAATTCTTCAAACATACTTTCTGGGACTGGTTCATGTGAACCATTTGCGATTAAGATTGTTATATTCTCCTTTTTAATTCCAGCAAACCTCAAATCAAAGATTATATAGGGCAAAATAAGAGAATTTGGCACGGGTCTTGTGGTATCCGAAATAACTATGCAACAATCCTTTTTCCTTTTAGCTATGGTTGTAAGAGAGGAGGTGCCAAAAGGAAGGCCTAAGGATTTCATCATCTCAATGTCAAATGCACCCCATACGCCCTTAAATTCCGGCTTTTTTAATAAAGAAACATTTAACTTTTTATCTAAATCTAAAATCTTTTCTTCTTTACCGTAGGGAATCTTAACTTTCATTTTTTCACACCTTCAAAGTTGTTTGGGTACAATTTGCTAAAACTGTCGCTTTGTACCTGATTCTACAAATTCACCGTTTAAAAACAGTTTGTATCTTCTCATTTGTAATACCTTCTATTTTAACTCCTCGGGCGGTTGAATGAGTAACATTTTTCTATAAATCATCGTATTCAAAAGGGGTAAAAACGTTATTTCTTTTCTAGTTCAAAGTAATATTGACCACTACCTAAATTTAAGATTATATTTTCTTCATTATACTCTTTTAGTTTAATATCATTTCTTTCTTTAAAATCTTTAATTTGTTCGTTATCGAACAATAATTCTCTTTCTTCTTTCAAGTTAAATTCATTCCATAATTTGGGGATAAATACATCAGCTTCCGTTCCAAAAGGTATTACTACTGAGAGTTTAAATAAATTTTCTCCTTTTTCCCATGAAACCTGAAATTCGCCTATTATTGTTTTAATTTTAGCTGAGGCAAATCTTTCTTCTCCAACTAAATGTGGTTTGATTCTAGCTTTTTTCCAGCCATCTTTTTCTAAAGATATTCCAGCCAAGTATTTGTAAAAAAAGGTATCCACAGAGCCTAACATAATATGATTTTGAGAGTTCATTCCTCCAGCTTCTAACTTTTCCCACCTCTCCCAAACGGTTGTTGCGCCTTCTTTAATCATGTATCCCCAGCTTGGATAGCTTTCTTGGGTTGCTATTCTAAATGCGAGGTCTGGGTATCCATTCTCACTCAGTACATCGAATAAATACCTTGTTCCCACTATTCCTGTATCTAGATGAGAATCCTGATGCTCTACAATATTGTTTATCAATTTCTCTAAAATAAATTCTTTTTTATCATTCGGAACCATGTTATAGTATATAGGAAGAATTTGAGACGTTTGAGAAATTAATCGATCTACTGGTCCAAACATTCTACTTTCGTAACCATAATCTTTAAGAAAGTAGTCATTAAAAGATTTTTTAATGTTTTCAGATAATTCAAAGTAATGTTGAGCATCTTTTTCTTTTCCTAAAACCTCAGCAATTTTTGAAAAGAGGTAAACGTCATTGTAGTAGTACCATGTTGAAGTAAACTCTACAGGGGTCTTTTTAGGAGATATAGCTCCTGGAGGGCACCAATCACCAAATTTGCCCAATTTTTTTAACAAATTGTTTTCACTACTCTTATGTAAAAACTCTACGTAATTTTTCATAGATTCGTAGTGATCTGACAAAACTTTTTCATTTTTATAGTATTTATACAAGTACCAAGCTATCGTTATGTAAGCTGTTCCCCATGCGGGATCTGCCGGATAAAGTTTTATATAGGCGGGTACAACATCAGAAATTGAGCCATCCTCTTTTTGTGATAATTTTATCTCTTGAAGATAATTTTCATAAAAAAGGCTCATATCAAAATTGTATATCGCTTCTTCCGCAGATAATTGTGCATCTCCCATCCATCCAAATCTTTCGTCACGCTGAGGGCAATCTGTGGGAATACTATGTAGGTTACTCAATTGTCCCCACAATATATTTTTATGGATTTTATTTATAAGTTCATTTGAACAATAAAAGTCACCAACCTTTTCTACATCCGAATGAATAAAGCGTCCTTCTATATTATCTATTGTAGGAACAAATGGTGATCCACTCACTTCCACATATCTAAAACCATGGTAAGTAAATCGTGGTTCGTAGCTTTCTTTACCTTCGCCTTTTAGGATATATATATCTGTAGCTTCAGCTTTACGCAATGTATTAGTTTTTAAAGAGCCATCTTCATTGACTAGTTCGCTATGTCTTAGTTTTAATTGTGTACCTTTAGGACCAGATACATTAATTTTTACCCAACCTGTAAAGTTCTGACCAAAATCATATACGAATACACCTGGTTTTAGTGTGTACATTTTTATGGGTTTGAGAATTTTTGTGACTCTAATTGGTGGCATATTTTGGTATCTCAAATTTGGGCCTTCTGTAACTTCTACTTCTTCCCAATTTGAAGCATCAAAATGGTAAGTGCACCAATCTGGCATTTCTAATGTTCCGTCGTATTTTTCACCGTAATACATTCCATTTTCCTGCAACGGTCCATGAGATGAACCCCAACTTTCATCACTTAATATATATTCTTTTTCTCCATTTACGTATTCGAGCAATATTTGAATTATAAGTTTTGGTTTCGAATATCCAAATTGTTCTAAATGTCTTCCATTACCTAAAATCACTCCTACACAATTCTGCTCTGTAATAAAAGAAGTAATATTGTAAACATTAAACAAAGCTTCTTTGGAATATTCTGATTGTCCAGGATCAAGAACATTATTTCCTACTTTTTCTCCATTTAGATAAAGTTCATAGAACCCTAGCCCGCTAATATATGCTCTAGCACTCTGTACCTCATTTTTAATTTCAAATGTTTTTCTAAAATATGCAGCATGGTAGTGCTTGAATTTTTCTGTGCTAAAATCGCCTGCAGAATAGAAGGTTTTTAAATCTCTTTTTGTGATCCATTTTGCTTTCCAATCACTTTTATTCAAAGGTCCTGTTTCAAAAAAAGATGTTTTACTCCAAGTGCTTTCCTCTCCTTTTTCATCCCATATTTTAACTTTCCAGTAATACCTTTTGAAACTTTCCAATTCTTCACCGCTATAGTAGCAGTAATTATCTTCACTTTCAATTTTATGGGTATCCCATATATTTCCTTCATTTTGTTCAATGAGCTGTTGAGATGATGATATTAAAACTCGATAGGCACTTTGTTTTTTTCTCCTTTCACTGGTTTCAACTACCCACGACAGCCTGGGCCTTGTATCTTTTAAAGCTAAAGGATTTATAGCGTATGTTGTATACATATTTCTAACATCAATTTTCATATTGGTTTCTCCTTTTGATACAAAAAAATGTTTTTATCCTATTTCTCTCAGATGGCTAACAAATCAATTTAATATGCCGATTCTCTTTCCTTCACCATCTTCCAGTACTCCTCACACTCCTTTACGTATTTTATCGTATCTTCAGGTAATCCTTTTTCTTTTCTCACCTCCCTTAAGATTTCCCTTACATCTGTTTCGTAGGCTTCTTTTAAAGTCTCTTCTGACGCTACAACGTCATGATTTTCTTGAGCTTGTTTCAATTTTTCATAATCTACTAGTAGAGACTTTGCATAGGTGATTTGTAGATTATTTAAGGACTGTACCACAGCAAGGATTTTTGGTTTTACATTGTGACTTTGATCTAATACCAAGCTGATTTTTTGGTTTTGACTTTCTGCAGAAAGATCAAAAAATTTGTTGAGCTCAACGAAGATTAGAAATAATTCATACGGATTGAGAGAACCAACAGTTAAATCATCATCTGCGTATTTTCTTGAATTGAAGTGAAATCCACCTAACTTATTTTTTTGAGATAACAAAGAAACTATAAATTCAATGTTCGTTCCTTGGGGATGATGGCCTAAATCAACAAGTACCTTCATATTTTCACCTAATTCTTTCGACAACATATATGAAGTTCCCCAATCGAATAGTAGTGTTGAATAAAAGGCAGGTTCAAAGAATTTATATTCTAAAAGCATAGTCATATCTTTTTCTAAATGTTTTGTAATTTGTTTTAATGAATTTTCCAGTAATTCAAAAGATTTATTGAAATCAATCTGTCCAGGATAATTAGAACCATCTGGGATCCACATGGATAAAATTTTTGAATTTGTTTCTTTCATTATTTCTATACATTCAAAGGTTTGATCAATAGCTTTTTGCCTTATTTTTAAGTTAGAATTACTTAGTGAACCAAATAGGTAGTCTTCGTCTTCAAAATAATTTGGATTTACTGCACCTATTTTTACCCCTTTTTCTTCTGCGTACTCTTTTAAAACCTTATAATCTTCAACTTTGTCCCACGGTATATGTATTGCAACAGCAGATACAGCATCGGTTATTTTGTTTACAAATGCAGCGTCATCAATTTTTTCATAAACATTTCTGGCTTCACCAGGAATATGAAAAGCATGAAATCTTGTTCCAGATTTTCCAAACCCCCATGAGGGGACTTCTACTTTAAAATTTTTTATTTTTTCTTTTATCTCAGTTAACTCCATCATTGTTCCTCCTTGTTTCTTCTGAAAAATTCTTTGAATGCAGTTATTTTTTCTTTTGGTATTTCATTCACATTAGAATAAAGTTTTGAAATGAATGAAACTTGAGCAAGGAATTCTAAAGTTTCCAGTTTTACATAGGCTTCACTCATGTCTTTTCCGGCAACCGTCACTCCATGGTTTTGGAGAACGAATACACGAGATCCATTTTCTAAACCTTCATTAAAGGCATCTGCAAATTCCTGGGTTCCCGGCATTTGATATGGTATATAGGTTATTGGATCCAATACTAAAGAAGATTCTGGAAGAGCGTTTATTGGTAATTTCTCAAAAGTAATTGCAAAAGAGGTAGCGTATATTGAATGAGCATGGATAATTGCGTTTACATCATTTGCTTTTTCGTATATTTTTATATGCATTTTTCTTTCTGAAGAAGGTTCTTTAAGTCCGTCGATTTTGTTCCCGTTTTTATCTATGGTGATGATGTCTTTCTCTGTTAAAAAGTGTTTTATAGTTGATGTTGGAGTGATATATATTTTGTCTCCATATTTTATACTCATATTTCCGCCCGTTCCATCCGTCAGTTTTCTGTCCCATACTAATTTTGCAAATTCTGCAACTTCTTTTTTTAATTGCTCTTCTAACATGTTGTAGCCTCCTGTGTTTTTATTTTTAGAATTGATATTTCTAAATTTAATATTATATTTTTGTAAAATATGATCATTCTATGATAATATTATGATATAATTTCAACATAGTATATCATTAAGTTTGCTAAATACAAAACTAACATAATCAAAGATTTTTTGAGTTATTCGCAAATAATTCATTATAATCGGCCGTAATCGGATTTCTTGCATGATTTTAAACTTTTTAATTTTTCTTTAAAAAATATTTTTATAAAACATTGATGGAGAGTGATTTTAATGACAAAAGTTATGAGGCAGGATAAAATTTTAGAAATTTTAGAAAGAGAAAAATCTGTTAATATAGAAGATTTGGCGGAAGAGTTGGGTGTATCTATGGTAACTTTGAGAAGAGATATATCAGAGCTATATAAAAAAGGGCTAATTGAGAAATTCTATGGAGGCATAAGGGGAAAGAGAAATAGCTTATCCGAAGCTCGATTTTTTGAGAGAATGAAGCTTAATCAAGATAAAAAAGAAAAGATTGCTGAGTTAGCCTTAAAATTTATAACTCGAGATTCAACTTTGTTTTTAGATGCGAGTAGTACTTCCTACATTTTAGCTCAGAAGATAGCTCAAAAAAAAGAGTTTATGAACATTGTAACTAATAATCTCTACACCGCATTGGCACTCTGTGAGAATCCTACTCACAACGTAGTAGTTGCAGGTGGAACATTAGATAACAAAAATGGGGTAACTGTTGGTGTTATCCCCGAGAATATGATGAAAGAAATCCGTGTAGAAAAAGCCTTTTTTTCTTGTAGTGCCTTTTCTTTTGAAGAGGGCGCATTTGAGCATTTACCACAAAGTGCTAGTATCAAAAAGATCGTTGGAGAAAATTGTAATGAAATATATATGCTTGTTGACAGTTCTAAGTTTGGTAAAAAATCAATAATGAAAACATTTGAAATAGAAGAAATAGATAAATTTATCACTGACTCTTATAACGAGGATTTATACAAAATTTTTGCAGATAAGTTTGTTTATTAAGTAAAGGGGGGCATTAGCCCCCTAAAATAAACTATTTTTTGCTGTAGTGCTTCCTCATTTCTTCATTACCTGGCAAAGCAAGTATTTCATCGATAACTTTTACTACCTGGTCGTAAGATTTTGTACGTGGATCTCTGATCAAGAATTCTTCGAGTACTTTTTTATCTCCAGTTAGGAATGCTTCTAATGCCCATTCCATCCTCATAATTCTTGGGTATAAGTACATCTTTTTAATTCTTTCTGGAAGTGGTGGATCTATTTTGTAACGATGGATTCCATTTTTGTCTGCATACACAGGAATTTCGACGGCTACATCGTCTGGTATGCCAGGTATAGTACCGTTATTTGGTAAATTGAGAACAAGGTCTACTTTTTCGTCGTTTAATAAGGCATTTGCCAACAATATATGTTGTTCGCCGCTTTTCTTTTGAGGATCTAACAAGCTGCATATTTCTTTTGTGAATTCTTCTTTTACATCGTTTTTGGTTTGAGAGATTATCTCATTGAGTGAATCTTTTGAAAGTAATTTGGCGTTTTTATTCTCTTGGAAATATTTGGCAACTTTTTGCATTGCTAATGCAATCTCTGCTTGTCTGTCTTGATACCATTTCCATCCTAATTCTGAATCAACGCCTCCCCATGGCTCTCCGAACCACTTTTTCTTTGTTTCAAGGTTGTAATGGTATTTCCAACTTCCGTTCCTGACTGTGTCTCCAATAGGCATTTTCCCATAGAATTCATACATATCTTTTGCAACGGGAGAAAGTTGATCGTCGAATGGATTGGTGGGTTTGAAATTTTTAATCTCTTTTTCTAATAGTTCATCAATGAGTGGATAGGCATCTTTTCCTTCGTACATGAATTTTGTTAACCATATTCCATGGTTTACACCTGCTACTTGCCATTCGACTTTTTCCGCATCTAAACCTAATTTTTCAATTATATGGTCTACACCATGATGTCCATGGCATATTCCAACCATGTTGATTGGGACCGTTCTTGTTATTAAATTAGTTAATTCAAAAACAGGGTTTGCCGCTTGCAAAAGCCATGCCTTAGGAGATATCCTTTCAATAGCTTTTGCAACATCGTGCATAAACTTTAATTGATTGAAATTACTTATTGTGTAATAATCTGAAACCATGTTGAATTCTTGTGAGTCTATTCCTCTGTAATATCCGTATTTTTCTGAAATTTTTCTTACCTGTTCAAAGTAACTGTGCCCTCCAACAAGGGCTGTATTTACAACAAAACTTGAGTCTTTTATTGCATCTTCAACGTTTGTTGTAGTTTCAAACCTCAAATCTGTTCCGAACTCTTCTGCAAATTTTTTAGCAAGCATGTGTACTGCGTTCAATCTGTCTTTGTCTATATCCATTAAGGATACCAAACTTCCTGATAGACCCTTTGTTTTACAAAGGTCAGTAACCAATCTTAAAGAAAATGCTGCACTTCCTGCTCCAATGATTCCTAACTTGATAGCTGTCATTTACCTTTTTCCTCCTTTGTAAGTTCTTTGATTATGTGGATTTCCTTATAACCAATCTAGGTGGTAGAAAAATTTGATCCAAAATATACTCGGTGTGTGCATTCGTTTTTTCAATTTTTTTGATTAATATATCAACGCTTTTTCTACCGATTTCTCGTGTGGGTTGCGCGACGCTGGTTAACGGTGGATTTGTTAAATTACAAATTATGGTGTTATCAAAACCTACTACCGCTACATCATCTGGAACTTTCATTTTATTTTTTATCAAAATATTGATCACTTTTGTTGCTATAATATCGTTTATAGTGTAGACTGCTGTTATATTATTATCTATAATTTTTGTTAGTAACTTTTTTTCACTGATTTTTTTAGAATCAGATATCTCCTCAGGAGCCACTAGATAATTGTCTTCGTTAAAATTCAAATTGTTAGCTATGATTTCTTCATAAAATCCTTTTAACTTTTTATCTTTTAAATATCCAATATATCCGATGTTTATGTGCCCTTTATTTATTAGATATTTAGCAACGATTTTTCCCGCCAAATAGTGATCAACCGTTACATAATCAAAACCATCTAAATCTTGGGCACATATAACAGTAGGTAAGATTGATTTGATTTTAGTTATATGTTCAACATGAGACAGATCCGTTGGATTTATGATTAATCCGTCAACTCTTCTACTTAAAAGCATTTCTATTTGTTCTTTTTCTCTTTGAAGGCTACCATAAGTGATTGACAGAACAATGTTATAATGATAGTAATTTGCTTCTTCTTCTAAGGATTCTAGTATTTCTGGGAAATAAGGGTTCGTTAATTCGGGTAGTACTATTCCAATAAGAAAGCTTTTATTTTTGACAAGGCTTCGTGCCATTCTATTGGGTTGATAATTGTATTTTCTAATGTATTCTAAAACTTTTCTTTTGATTTCAGGATTGACGTTAGGATTATTATTTATCACCCTTGAAACAGTTGATTGAGAAACTCCAGCCATTTTGGCAATTTCTTTCATTGTTTTCATAAAAATTTTCCCCATTTCCTTTAAAATCATGAATTCGATTTATCTAAGAAGTTCTCGAATTACTTTAAATACTTTCTGAATACGTATTCTTATTTTATCAGAATTATATTATTTTATCAAATCCGATTAGAGATAATTAGAGGCGATTAAAGAGATTTAGGATTGATTATACTGTAAAAGCTTTGTTTTTCAGCCAATTCAATAAAAGCTTAGTTATTTGAAGAAGTTTTGAGGGAGGAGTGAAATTAAGCGACGAAATGTATATGAAAGGATTTTTCCAAAAAGTATTGATTACTTTATTAGGTGAGATATCAGATCAATAAATTTCTTTTCTTTTTCTTCATTCCATATAAATTCTTTTTGATGTTTTTCAACGTTTTTTATGATGCTTGCGTAATTTTTGCATGCGTTAGTAATCTTTTCAACACTTTCTTCCAAGTTAGCTGGATCTATAACTACTCCTAAGCCTAAATCCTCTACCTGTTTAGCCATTGACACAAAAGACTCTTTTACAATAACAGGGGTACCTGCAGCTAAGGAATCATAAAACTTGTGAGGCAAAGCGTAAATGTCGTTTTTATAATCTCTGTTTTTGACGGTGTTGTAAGAAATTAAAGAAAACATGGCTTTGGATAGTTCATTCATCATTTCATCGTAAGGTAAGAAATTTGTATATTCATGGGGTATGTCCATAAACTCTTTTGAATCCATTCCTATAACCTTGAATTTAAAACCCTTTTCGATTAAAGATTTTAGGATTTTTTTCTCATCTTCAATCTTTCTTGTTACTTTACCAACTAAGACAATTTCTTTTCTCTTTTTTTGAATATCAGGTTTTATAATAAAATTTGCGTAATTTGGTATAATATACGTTTTTTCTTTATCTACGTTCGTTTTGTCAACAACATCTTTTCTTGTTTCTTCTGAAACGAAAATTGTCAAATCTGAGAGTTCTAACTGCTTTTTAAAAAACCTCCAGACGGTTTTTACTTTTAAATTTCCAATGATTCCTTCTAACTCTGCTAAAAAATTTTCTGGATGGTATTCGTGAATATCGTAAACGACTTTTTTATTTCTTTTTTTTGCTATTTTAAAAGGCTCCAAAGGTATGCTTGCTAGAAAATGATGCATGTATAAGATGTCGTAATTTTTTTCAGATACCAAATTGCATATTTTTTTATCAAGAGGTTTTCTATTAATAAGCTTTTTTAATGGATTGCCTTTTGTTTCTTTGATATCTTTTATGGGTATGTATTCAATATTTCCATCTATATATTCTTTTTCATCTTTATTGGTCAAGTATTGGTAAATAATCTCATGAACTTTAGAAAGAGTTTTAACCGTTCTATATACTCTTTTGTCAAATTTTGGGTGCATGTAGCCAATGATTAGTATTTTCATAAGATTTCACCTTGAAATTATAAAGACTGTGTTTTTATTATCTCTGATTTATTATATCATAAGAAACAACTGCTTTCTACATGAAGCTAATGTGAGATATAGAATTAAAAGGAAAGTTTATTTGTTATAATTATGAATATGTGACTTATTAAGATATATAGATTTCCTCACTGGGGAGGTTTTGGTATGATCAATACGTTGTTTAAATCGTTTTTGTTTTTACTTTCGTATCTGCCTCTTTTTGTTATCTTTGCCATTAATAATTTTGGGAACGTTTTGTTCTTATTTTTTAGTATTTTTTCGATTTTTGTTTTTGTTGTTTCTTTGGTTCTTTTTATTTCTGCTAAGAATAATGCCGAGGAAAAGTTCATTAAATTTGAGAAAGTAGAATCACAGAATGTGAGGTTATTGGATTATATTTTTGTTTATATCTTGCCTTTTATCAATATGGGTGGCATAAAAGAATTGATTTCTTTTGCCATAATCGTTTTTATCGTAGGCAATATTTATGTAAAAACGGATTTAATTGTTATAAACCCTGTTCTTTCTTTATTTGGCTATAGCATTTACAAGGTTTATCTTATGGACGGACGTGAAAAAAGTATGAGGCCCGTTTGGTTGATTTCAAAGTCAATAACCGAAGGAATGAAATTTAAAGAGTTTTCCAAAGATATTTATTTGGGGATGGGTGGCAAGAGATGAATAAAGTTAATTGGGATGAGATTTTAGAGAATATCTTTTTAAAAGAGAATTTAGAACTTCTTAGGGAGTTAATAGATACTTCAGAGGATTTCATAATGGATGTTTTTATCCAAAATGAGAACAACGAAATATTTTGGTTGAAAAATGAAGATCCCTTCTTTTTCAAGAGCATTTTTCTGGCCTCTGCTGACGAGTTTTTAAATGATTTAGTCGACAAAGAGTCAAACAAGGTAGATGAGTACGAGACAGTCATTCATGACAGGAGTTTTTTGTTTCTGAAAGATGTTAAAGAGAATGTGAGTGATGTTGGGGATATTGTTGAGATTATTCGTGAAGGTAAGTATATAAAAAATTATTCTAATGGAGAGTTGGAAACGATTAAGAAGTTCAAACTGATAGTAAAGTTGTATAGTAAAGAGTTGAATGATTTTTTGTTGGGTATTCAATATTTAACGGCTTCCAAAATCTTTAAAGACAAAAGGATTCTAGCTCTTACTGCACGTAAAATTCAACCTTTAAAAGAACGGCTTTTCATAATTCCTAAAAATAGTTTTGATTACATGGTTGTTGGAGATACTGTCTTAATTAGAAATCTGACTTATTTTGAAAGAGATTTCGGGTTTTACAAGAAATATGAAGAGGCTAAAGATGAAGTTATCGAGGAAATAAAAAGAGAGGAGAATCTTTTTGGTAAGGATATTAAATTAAAAGGTATCGATTATTTTAGTGAGAAAATCAAAAATAAACCTTTGTATTTGAAGAGGTTTTATAAGGTTATCAAAAAAGGTAATTATAAGAAATTTGAGTTTTCTAAGGTTAAGGAGATAATAGATGATTTCAATCTAAAAGTTAAGTTTGATGAGAGTAATAAATGTATTGATTTAGGCGAAGAGACTTCTATTAAAGATTTTTTGCAACTCTACGACGAACTGTATTATAGATCTGATTTGTCAGGCAATAGAATGGTGGCAAGTGAAAATAGCCCTTATAAAGAGTAATATCTTTCTTTCAAAAATTCAACGATTCTTTGAGATGTCTTTCCATCTCCAAAAGGGTTGTTTGCTTTACTCATTTGAACATATTTTTCTGTTTCTAATTCTTTCATGGCTTGATACACTTTTTCTTCTTGCGTTCCTACCAATTTTGCTGTTCCTGCTTCTATTGCCTCTGGTCTTTCCGTTGTTTCTCTTAATATCAACGTTGGTTTGCCCAATGTGGGAGCTTCTTCTTGTATCCCTCCTGAATCTGTCATTATGTAATAACTTTCGTCCATTAACGCTATGAATTCTAAGTATTCTACAGGATCTATTAGTATGGCTTTTTCCTCGTTTCCAAGTATTTTATACACACTTTCTCTCACTATCGGATTTAAGTGAACTGGAAATACTATGTACATTTCTTTGTTTTCGTGTAGATACCTTTTTATTGCTTTCATCACGTTTTCTATCGGTTTTCCCCAGTTCTCCCTTCTATGCATCGTAACTAAGATAAACCTTTTGTTCTTTATGTTGTATTTTTCTTTAATCTTTTCTATATCTTTATTTTTGTTTTCTTTTACCCATAGTAATGCATCTATAACCGTGTTCCCCGTTACTATTATATTTTTTTCTTCTACACCTTCTTTTAGTAGGTTATCTTTTGCCTTTTGGGTAGAAGCAAAGTGGTGCTTTGCAATTGTGCCTGTTAGTCTTCTGTTCATTTCTTCTGGGAAAGGGTTGTATATATCGTTCGTTCTTAGGCCTGCTTCCACGTGCCCAACAGGTATTTTGTTGTAAAAAGCAGCGAGACTTCCTACAAAAGTCGAGGTTGTATCGCCTTGTACTAGTATATAATCGAATGGTTCAATTTTTAGAATTTTATCTATCTCTGTAACTAGTTTTGAAGTTAGTTGTGATAGGGTTTGGTTTTTTGTCATTATATTTAAGTCGTAGTCTGGTTTTATTTCAAAAAGTTTCAACACTTGATCGAGCATTTCTCTGTGTTGAGCGGTTGCTATTACTTTAACTTCCATATTTTCTTCTTTCATCTTTTTGTATAATGGTGCCATTTTTATTGCTTCTGGTCGTGTTCCAAATATCATTGCTGTTTTCATTAAAAAAGCTCCTTTTTATGAAAATTCAGCAAAAACACTCTCCAATTTATTGGAGAGATGATAGCTGGTTTTAGAAACACAAAGCGAATCTAGGTCAAAAATACGTTGTTAATTATATATATGTATGGTACAATTGTATTATATCATACAATTATCGAAATTAAGGTGATTGAATATGTTAAAAACATACAAGTTTCGTATATATCCAACAAACGAACAAATTGAGAAACTTAATCAGCATTTTGGACATAATCGATTTGTGTTCAACCTATTCTTAGAGTTTACAAACAATGCATATAAGAATACTAAAACGTATACTAACTACTATGTATGGGCTAAAGTACTTACGGTTTTAAAAAAAACTGAGAAGTATCAATGGCTAAACGATGTCAACTCTCAATCATTACAACAGTCTATAAAAGATTTAGAGATTGGGTTTGAACGCTTTTTTAAGAAACTGAGTAAACATCCGAAGTTTAAAAAGAAATCAAGTAGACAATCGTTTAGAGTTCCACAACATATACAACTATATGAAAATGAGGGTAATGATAAATACGAAATTCTTTTCGTACCAAAATTTAAAGAAGGTATTAAAGTAAGAGTACATCGAAAAATCGATCCAAATGCAAAGATAAAAAATTGTACTTTCATTAAAACTCCAACAGGTAAGTACTTTGT